>JAPLLF010000505.1 GCA_026387715.1 Pseudomonadota bacterium | reverse complement strand
ATCACCGAAACCGCGTACCGGACCGCCCCCGACCCCTGCGATCACGGCTTCCGGCGGCTCACCCGGTACGTCGGGACGCTCGGCGATCGCCTCGAGCTCACGTTCCCGAACGGCGACGCACGAGGCTCGCAGCTGCTGTGGCACACGAGCGACGAGCTCCCCACCCTCCCCGAGCCGGCGTGGGAGGCCAAGCCAAGCACCGACAGCGTCGGGTCGCTCGAAGGCGCGTGGCGATGGGACGCCACGTCGTACGACGACGACGGCAACCTGCGGGACGAGAGCGAGTGGTGGGAGCTGGTGCGTCGCACCGACACCCGGATCGACGCGACGTATCGTCGCCGCGTCGTCGTGCGCTCCCCCGACGGCACGACCCCGATCGCGTGCGCCGGCGGGCCGCTGTGGCGGTTCGACGACGCGTACATCCTCGAGGGCCAGCGCGAGGAGGAGCACTGGCGGTTCGTCGAGGTGGCCGTCGAGCCGGGGGATCACCCGTGCATGCGCACGACGCCGCGCCGGAACCTCGACGAGATGACCGTCGAGCAGCTCGGCGACTACCTGCTGGTGGAGTGGCGCGGCAAGCGCCGGCAGGTGCTCCACCGCATCGAGCCCCGCTAGGCCTTCTTCGCCGGCTTCGTCGGCTTCGTCGGCTTCGTCTTGGACGTGTACACCTTCGCGACGTAGTCCTCGACCATCCGATCGGACGAGAACGGCCACTGCGACATCGCGATCGACGCCCGCATGATCGCGACCCACTTCGCGCGGTTGGCGTACGCCGGCAGCACGTCCTTCTCGAGCGTCTTGTAGAGCAGCGCCCGGTCGCGAACGGCGATCTTGGCCAGCGCCTTGTCGTCGAACGCGTCGTCGTTCGGGTTCGCGTCGCCGATCTTCCAGCCGGTCTTCTTGTGCACGCAGCCCTCGGGCCACCAGCCGTCGAGGATCGACAGGTTCGGGACGCCGTTCATCGCGGCCTTCATCCCGGAGGTGCCGGACGCCTCCAGCGGCCGGATCGGATTATTGAGCCAGATGTCGGTGCCACGCGTGAGCAGCGCGCCGAGCCGCATGTCGTAGTTCTCGAGGAAGATCACGTTCTGGGGGTATCGATCGCGCGCCGCGAGCAGCCGCCCGACGATCTCCTTGCCACCGAGATCCTTCGGGTGCGCCTTGCCCGAGTAGATGATCTGGACGCCCATCACCCTGAACAGCTTCCTGAGCATGGCGTCGTCGCCGAGGATCAGGTCGGCACGCTTGTACGTCGCCGCGCGCCGGGCGAACCCGATCACGAGCTTGTCGAGGTGCAGCTTCTTGCCGGTGCGCGCGAGCACCACCGCCGCGAGCTCGGTCTTCATCGCCTGGTGCGCGTCCCACAGCGCGGCGCTCTGTTGGGCCTTCGGCTTCTCGGGGACGAGCGCGGCGCGGATCCGCGCGTCCTGCCAGGTCGGCACGTGCACGCCGTTGGTGATCGCGATGATCGGCGCGGCGCCCTTGGTGCCCTTCCACATCTTGCGCGCGGTCTCGCCGTGCAGCTCCGCGACGCCGTTCGCGATCCGCGCGAGCCGGAGGCCGGCCACGGTCATCGAGAACGGCGCGCCGCCGATGGTCGTGAGGTCCGCGTCGGAGAAGCCGCAGTCGGCGCTCATCTTGCGCAGATCGGCCAGCTGGTGGACCTCGTTGCCCGCGGCCACGGGGGTGTGGGTCGTGAACACGACGTGGTCGCGCAGCTTCGCCATCCGGTCGGCGAGCGACTTGCCACCGAAGCGCCCCTCACGGAGCAACTCGAGGCCCGCGAACACCGCGTGCCCCTCGTTGAAGTGGAACACCTCGGGCTGCTTGCCCATCGCCTTGAGCAGCCGCACGCCGCCGACGCCGAGCACGATCTCCTGGGCGAGCCGCGTGTCGTTGTCGCCGCCGTACAGCCGCTGGGTGATCCAGCGATCGGCGTCGCGCTCGGGCTCCAGCAGGTACAGCTCGGACGTGATGTAGCGCTCGACCTTCCAGGCGCGGAGCGGGATGACCTTGCCCTTCACCGTGACCTCGATCCGGTGGCCCGGGCCTTCGACGCGCCGCAGCGCGTCGCGCGAGGTCTTCGGATACTCGTCCACGAGGCCACCCTTGCCGACGACCTGGCGGGTGTAGCCCTCGTCCCACAGGAGGCCGATCCCGACGAGGGGGACGTGGAGGTCGCCGACCGACTTCATGTGGTCACCGGCCAGAATTCCGAGACCTCCTGAGTAGATGGCGAACGCCGGATCGAGACCGTACTCCATGCAGAAGTACGCAACGGGGGGGCACGCGGGCATAGGTGGGGAACCTACCAACACCGCCAAAATCTTGGTGCCGGCGGTACGGGGGAAGTACAGAATGATAGGAGATGCGCAAACCACCGCCGAAGAAGCCCAAGCGGCCGGCGGTCACGCCCGAGGAGCAAGCCATGTTCCTCGCGGCGCTCGACGGCGTGACCCCGCTGGGCGCGCGCGATCGGATCGCGCTGCCGCCCGCGCCACCATCCGTGGTCAAGGTCGTGACGTTGCCGCCGACCGTCAAGCTCGCGGTCGAGGGCAACGGCCAGCAGTACACGGCCCGCGCGCCCGGCGTGTCGCTCTCCCAGGTCGCCGAGCTGCGCAGCGGGCGCGTACGGTTCGACAAGACGCTCGACCTCCACGGCGAGCTCGTCGAGCCCGCCCTCGCCCATCTCCGCGAGTTCCTGTTCCAGGCGAGCCGGGAGGGCTGGCGGACCATCCTCGTGATCCACGGCAAGGGCCTGCACAGCGAGCACGGCGCGCCGCTCCGCGAGGCGGTCCACCACGAGCTCCTCGGCGCGTGCTCCGGCTTCGTGCACGCCCTCGCCACCGCCGCGCCGTCCGATGGGGGCGAAGGCGCGACCTGCGTCGTGCTCCGGGGTGGTCGATGAGGGCCTCGATGACCGGCGTCGTGGTCGCCATCCTCGGGAGTCTCCTCGCGTCCACCGCCGACGCGAAGCCCACCGCGAAGCCCGTCGCGAAGCCCATGGTGCTCAAGGCCGCGCGGCTCCCACACACGGACGCCAACGCCCGGGTCGCGGTCGCCTCGATCGTCCCCGGCCACGACGGCGAGCTCACCCCGACGCGCGAGTCGGTGACGAAGAAGGACGCGCCCCTCTCGATCGAGGAGGAGACGGCGCGGCAGTTCGAGAAGATCCTGCGCGGCCCGCTGCGGTTCGGCCTGACCGGGCTCTACGTCGTCGACGCGCACACCGGGGTCCCCGTGTTCGCCGCGAACGCCGACGACCGGCTCAACCCCGCCTCGAACGTGAAGATGATCTCGACCGCGACCGCGCTCGAGCTCCTCGGCCCCGAGTTCCGATATCCGACGCGGCTCCTCGGCCCGACGCCCGACGTCCACGGGGCGATCCGCGGCGACACCTACCTGCTCGGCAGCTACGACCCGACGCTCGTCGCCGCGGACTTCGACGACATCGCGCGCGAGATCAAGGATCGGGGCATCGTCGCGCTGCACGGCGACCTTGTCGTCGGCGACCGCGACGACGCGACGCGCGACGGCATCTACCGCCCGCAGGTCCCGATCGACCTCGTCGGGGGCGCGTCGGCTGGCGCGACGCCCATCGCGCGGGCGCCCGCGCACTTCGACCTCGTGCGGTTCAACGTCACCGCGAAGACCCTCGGGTATGCCGCCCCGCCGCGGCTGACGTACAAGACCTCCACCGTCGTCGACGCGAACGGCCACACGCGCGTGCAGGTCGACATCGGCGGCACGATCGGCAAGGGAGTCTCGACCGCGTACAAGCTGCAACTCCCCGACCACCGCGCCCTCGTCGCGGCGCACGCGCTGCGTGCGGCGCTGCGCGCCCAGGGCGTCGTCGTGACCGGCGACGTCAAGGTCGCGGAGTTCGGCACGTTCGTCGGCGATGCCGTCGGCCGCGGGCAGCTCCCCGGCGAGCTCGGTCATCACGAGTCGAAGCGGCTGGCCGACATCGTCCTGATCGTGAACAAGTGGAGCATCAACTGGCTCGCCGATCGCGTGGTCATGACGGCCGCCGCGCTGACGCATCGCGCACCCCCGTCGATGGACATCGCGCTCGACGCGATGTACGCGTGGCTCGACAAGCACGCCAACCTCAAGCGCGACGACCTCGTCGTCGACACCGGCTCGGGCCTGTCCTATCGCACGCAGATCAGCGCACGCGAGCTGGTCTCGATCGTGCGCGGCGCTGGTGGCTTCGCAGGTGACACGTCGATGGACGCGATGCCCGCGCAGGCCTGGCTCGCGTCGCTGTCGATCGCGGGCAACGACGGCACCCTGATGCACCGCTTCCGGGCGACCGACGTGCGCGGCCGGATCCGCGGCAAGACCGGCACGCTGTCGACGGCGATCGCGCTGTCGGGGATCGTCGACATCGATCCGGCCCGGCCGCTCGCGTTCTCGCTGGTGACCAACGCGAACACACCGCTGTCGAAGGCGTTCGTCAGGAAGACCCACGAGCAGCTGATGACCGCGCTGTGTCACTACGCGGAGCGCACGGCGAAGGCGCCGCCGCCGATCCTCCCGGCTTCGCCGATCGCCGTCGCCAAGCCGCCGGATCATCCCGAGCAGCGGCACCCG
>JAPLLF010000317.1 GCA_026387715.1 Pseudomonadota bacterium | reverse complement strand
GCGCTCCACGGGCTCGCCGCGGCGCGCAACGTGACGCCGGCCGCGCTCGCGATCGCGTGGGTGCGGGCGCAGGGCCCGCACATCATCCCGACGCTCGGCGCGCGCACGCGCCGGCAGCTCGACGACGCGCTGGTCGCGCTGACGATCACGCTGAGCCCCGCCGAGCTCGCGGCGATCGAGGCCGCGGTCCCGGCGGCGGCGATCGTGGGATCGCGCTACGCCGCCGCGCAGATGGCCCACCTCGACAGCGAGCGCTGAGCTAGCCGACGTACGGCAACTCGACGCGGTAGCGCCGCTTGCCGTCGATGCCCCACAGCGAGACGGTGAGCGCGTCGGGCGCGACGTCGACGGTGCCGAACGACTGCAGGCCCTCCCACGGCGGCAGGTTGCCCGACTTCGGCGGCGGCGCCCACTGGAAGCGGACCTCGCCACCGAACGTCTGGTCGAGCTCGTTGGGGCCGAACGTGCCGGCGTGGATCGGGCCGGCGACGAACTCCCAGAACCCGTCGAACGCCGACACGGCGCCGCGCTCGGGGTTGTAGTAGTGCGCGGCCGCGTAGTGCACGTCGGCGGTCAGCCACGCGATGTTCTTCACGCGCCGGGTCTGCAGCGCGGCGAGGATCTGCGCGAACTCGACCTCGCGCCCGGTCGCCTGGCCACCGTCGCGCCCGGCGAGGCCCTCGCGGCCGTCGTGATCCGCGTCGCCGTCGGCGATCACGAGCCCGACCGGCTGGTCGCACGCGACGATCTTCCACCGCGCCTTCGACATGCTCAGCGCGTCGACGAGCCACGCGGCCTGGTCGGCGCCGAGGAACGCGCTGCCGGCCTGCGTGCCGGTGAGCTCGGGGGCGTTGTTCGGCGTGCGGAACGAGCGCGCGTCGAGCACGAACACGTCGAGCAGCGGCCCGTAGTGGATCGTGCGGTGGATCGTCTTGCTCGCGATCGGCACCCACTCGTAGATCGCCTGGCGCGCGCGCGCCGCGAGCGTCGACATGTCCTTGATGCGGTACCGGTCGTCGGTGAGCGTGCCGCCCGGGTACCAGTTGTTGTGGGTCTCGTGATCGTCCCACTGCGCGATCACCGAGGTGCTCTGCGCGAACGCCGCGTAGTGCTCGTCCTCGAGGTTGTAGGCGAGCCGCGCGCGGAAGTCGTCGACGTCCTGGGCGACGCGGGCGACGCGCTCGTTCGAGATGTTCTTCCAGATGCCGCCGGTGGCGAGCTGCTTCTCGGGGAGGATCGGATCGTCGGCGTAGAACAGGTCGCCCGAGTTGAGGAAGAACCGTGGGTGCGCGTCGTGCAACGCCTGGTAGCCGCGCAGCCCGCCCCAGTCGGGGTTGCGGCCGTAGCCCTGGCCGCAGGTGTCGCCCGACCACGCGAACCGGAATCCGTCGGCGCGCGGCGTCTGCAGCGTGCCGACCGTCCACGCGCTCGCCCCGCGGGATGCCTCGCGCTCGAACCGCACGCGGTAGCTGATCGTCTGCTCGGGCGGCAGGTCCACGAGCTGCGCGAGGCCGGTGAAGTCGCGCGTCGGATCGACGAGCGGCCCCTTCACCCGACGCGGCGAGTCGAAGCGCTCGGTGGTGTCCCATTCGACGAGCATGCGGGCCGGCTCGCTGCACCGCGCCCACACGAGGGCCGTGCGATCGGACACGTCGCCGGACTGCACGCCGTGGGTGATCGAGGGCGGCGTGGTGGTGACGGCGTGGCCGCGCACGCACGCGGCGGCGCCGGTGGTGAGCGCGCCGACGAGGAGCTCGCGTCGCGTCAGGGTCATTCGCAGGGGACTCTATCAGCGCATTCGCCTTCCCGCGCGGGGGGCGGTATCCTAGCGCCGTGCGCTGGCCGGTGATCGTCTCGTTCGTCTGGCTCGTGGCGTGCCGCGGGGAGGCGTCTGCGCCGAGCCCCAACCCGGCCCCGGGACAGGGCTCGACGAGTGACAAGCCGCACGCGACGTCGGCGGGAGGCGCGACGGTGGCCGCGGCCGCGACGCCGGTCAAGCCCCTCGTCGAGGGCGCCTCGCTCCGGCCACATCGCG
>JAPLLF010000883.1 GCA_026387715.1 Pseudomonadota bacterium | reverse complement strand
GACCCACGCGCTGGCGAACATCGATCGCTGCATCGTCGAGCGCGCCCGGATCGGGCCGCTGCCCTTGTAGCTCCCTTGTAGGACCTTCGAGGCTGCAAATTTACAGGGTGCCCCCCGTCGCTGTCAGGGATCGGAGGTGCGCGATCGGTGCTAGGTTCCGGCGGCGATGCAGGCGGTGCCCGTCACGATCCTCGCGAAGCCCGGTGCGTGCGTGATCGGCTCCGAGACCGGCGAGTGGGCGGTCGCCGATCGTGGCGATCGCATCACGCCGCTGCCAGCCACCGGTCCGTTCGGCGCCGCGGTGCTCGACACCGCAGGCTCGCTGATCGTCTCGTGCTGGGCTCCCGTCGTCCAGCAGCTGCGCGCCGGTGCGCGCACGTGGGAGCCCATCGAGCTCGGCGCGACCCCGCTCGCGCTCGTCGCGACGCCGCGGGGCGTGATCTCCGGGGACGCGACCGGCGGGCTCGCGATCGTGCCGACCTCGTCCCGGATCTCGGTGCAGGAGCTCACCGCCGCGGAGCCGGTCGTCGAGCTGTGCTCGACCGACGACGGCCTCGCGATCCTCGGCGCGTCGGGAGCCCTCGAGGTCACCGGCTGGCCGTTCCGGGCGACGGAGACGTCGCCCTATCGCGACGGCGCGCAGCTCGCGCGGGTCGACACCGCGGCGATCGGGCGCCCCTACGGGTTGTTCCCGGGCGTGCGCGAGGGCAGCGCGATCGTCGCCGGTCGCCGCGGAATCGCCGCGCTGGCCGGCAACGCGCTCGCGTACGTCGTGGTCGGCGAGCTCGAGGTGCGCGGCGTCGTGCGGTTCGCCGGGGCCGATCGCGCGTGCCTGTTCACCGACGGCGGGGAGGCCTGGATCCTCGATCCGTCGCTCGCGCGGGTGACCCGCGTGCGCACCGTGGACATCGCCGGCGCGAGCGCGATGCCCGACGGCACGGTGCTGATCTGGACGCATCACGGCGACCTCGCGCTGCTCGCGTCGGATGGCGCGGTGCGCGGGCTCGCCGGGCGCGACGTCGTCGGCGCCGCGCCGGATCCCGATCGCGCGAGCGGCTACCTCGCCGTGCACTGGACCGCGACCGACGGGGTCTCGCTGTCGCGAGGTGGCGCGTGGATCTGACGCGCGTCAACTGGCCGGCGGCGGCGGGCGAGCTCGCGGACGAGCATCGCCGGTCGAACGCGCCCCACGCCCTGCACGCGCTCGCGACCGTCGCGAGCCTGCGCGGTCGGTTCACCGACGACTTCGGGCTGGCCACCGCGTCGACGCAGCGCGCGATCCGGCTCGAGCCACTCGAGCCGATGCACCACGTGCGCGACGCGCTCGTGCGGCTCCGGTTCGGCGACGTCGACGGGGCGATCGCGCGCCTCGACGCGCTGCCCGAGGGCGTCGGCGACCTCGTGATCGTCCTGGTGGTCAAGGCGCTCGCGACCGCGCGTCGCGGCGAGCCGCGCACCGCGCGCAACATCGCGGAGCGCGCGTTGACCGTCGACGACCAGCACACCCCCGCGCGCTTCCTGTCGGCCGACGCGAACCTCGCGGCGGCCGCCAAGGGGGGCCTCGACAAGCTCGCCGAGCTG
>JAPLLF010000931.1:8470-19688 GCA_026387715.1 Pseudomonadota bacterium | reverse complement strand
TCGCCATCGTGCACATCAGCATCCAGCGCACGCACGTGCACCTGATCGTCGAGGCGAGCCGCGCCCACGACCTCGCACGTGGGCTCCAGGGCTTCCAGATCTCGGCCGCGCGCCGCATCAATCGCGCGCTCGGCCGCGCGGGCCAGGTGTTCGCGGATCGCTATCACGCCACGCCGCTGACCTCGCCGCGCCAGGTCCGCAACACGCTCGCCTACGTGCTCAACAACTGGCGTCACCACGGCGAGGACAAGCGGCCCGTCGCCGCGCGGTGGACCAAGGATCCGTTCTCCAGCGCGACCAGCTTCGACGGCTGGCGCGAGCCGATCACGCCACCACCGGCGACCTACGAGCCACCCCGCATGCGCGCACCCCGCACCTGGCTGCTCACGACGGGCTGGCGGCGCCACCGGCTCATCGCGCTCGCCGAGGTCCCCGGCGGCAGCCACGCGGAGTAGTAGCTACTGGCCTGCCCACGAACGACGCTCTTCCGTTGCGCCGCAGCGAGGCCCAGTCCGAGCGCGTGGCGGAGCTCGAGCCCCGAGCCGAGCCGAGCCCAAGCCCGAGCCCGAAGCCGAAGCCGAAGCCCGCGTCCGACCGAGTCCGACGAGGTCGAGCCGGACGCCGGTTCCGCATCGCCAGTGACGGCGATCTGCCCGGAGCCGCGAGGTCAGTACGCGCCGGTGACGACCTGGCCGGGCCGTCGGCGCGAGTGTGATCGAGTCGAGCCGGTCGTCCTCGGTGTCGGCGATCGACGTGACCGTCGTGCCGGTGAACGCCATGACGGTGTCGGACCGATGTTGCGGTGGCCGACGATCATCACGGCCTGCGTGGCGACGGCGACCGCGGTGACGAGCTCACTTCCAGCCTGCTAGAGTCGCGGCGATGACGTTCGATCCCAAGACCGACCCGAACGAGCTGCTCGGTCGCCTGTTCGGCGAGTTCTTCGGCATGCCCGGCGCCGCTGCTCCCCAGGTCGAGCTCGCGATCACCGACGCCGAGGCGCTGGCCGGCGTGACCCGTGACGTCGCGATCGTGCGCACCACCCCGTGCGGCCCGTGCGCGGGCCGCGGTGGGGCGACGCCCGACGACGTCCGCACCCCGTGCGCGGCGTGCGACGCGGGTGGGCGGCAGCAGCGCACCCACGGCTTCCTGGTCGTGCAGACGACGTGCCCCGCCTGTCACGGCGTCGGCAGTGTGGTGAAGCAGGCGTGCGCGACCTGCGCGGGCAGCGGCACGTCGACCGCCCCGGCGACGGTGGAGGTGACCGTGCCGGCGGGCGCCGTCCACTGCCAGCAGCTCGTCGTCACGGACGGCGAGCGGGCGATCTATGTCGTGCTGCGGGTTGGCGGCCGCCCGAACGCCCACGATCTGGCGATGCGCGCCATCTCGCTGGAGCCGATTCCGGCGGCGCGGGTGATCCCTACCCGCGCGGAACGCCGCCAGGCGACGATGTACATGTTCGGGGTCATCTTCATCGGGCTCGCGATCGCGCTGGCGATGCTTCGCCACTAGGACGAAGATCGAGCCTCGATGCGTTACGCACACTCCGATGGCACGGTGTGGTCGATCGAGCAGCAGGACAAGCAGCTCGTGATCGAGACCGGCGGCAAGCAGTCGGTGCGCAAGTTCGTGAGCGCCGCCCACGCCGAGGTCCAGCTCGCCAAGCTCGTCGGCGACAAGCTCGCCGCGGGGTTCTCCGAGGCCGCGCCGGTCGAGCGAACGCCCGACCCGCCCGCCGCGCCGCCAGACGACCTCGACCCCGCGCTGGTCGCCCAGATCGTCGCCGATCCCTACGACGCGGCCGCGTTCGCGGTGCTCGCCGACGAGCTGATGCGCCGCGACGATCCGCGCGGCGAGCTGTGCGCGCGGATGGCGGCCGCCGAGGCGAAGCCGACGCGCAAGGCGCGCGCGGCCGTCGAGGCCTGGCTCGTCGAGTGCGCCGACGTGCTGCTCGGCGGCATCGGAGATCTGCTCGATCTCGGCGCGTACGACGAGGAGCCGCTGATCTGGCGCCACGGTTTCTTACATCGCGCGAAGCTCGACTTCCCGGCGCCGAGCGAGCTCGCGCAGATCCTCGCGCACCCGTCGAGCCGCTTCCTCGTCGAGCTCGAGCTCCACGGCGCGACCCCCGAGCTGGTCGCGGTGCTCGCCAGCCACCCGCTCCCGGCGCTCCGCGTCCTCGAGCTCCAGGCCCGCCGCGACGTCGGCGATCTCGGCCCGGTGTGGACCGCGATGCCGCAGCTGCGGCGCGTGCGGGTGGTCGCGCGCGCGTTCACCGTCGGCGCGCTCGCGCTGCCGCACGCGGAGCGCGTCGAGCTCGTCGCCCGGATCCTGCCCGCCAGCGTGGTCCACGCCGTGACCGCCGCGGCGTGGCCGATGCTCGAGCGCCTGACGCTCCGGTTCGGGGGCTTTCGGACGTTCCAGCGCGACACGCCCCGCGGCGACGACGCGGCGACGTTCGACGACGTTCGCCCGCTGCTGGCCCGCGCCGATCTCCCGAAGCTGACCCACCTGCGGCTCGTGCGCGGGTTCGCGGCCCCGAGCGCGGTCGCGATCGCCACCGGCCCGCTCGCCGCGCAGCTCGTCGCGCTCGATCTGTCGGGCGACAGCTTCGACGATCGCGCGGCGTTCCTGATCGCGCAGGAGCGCGCGCGGTTCGGCAAGCTCAAGGAGATCGTCGTCATGGACAACGCGCTGTCGCCCGCGGGGCGCGTCGCGCTGTCGAACGTCGCCAACGTCGTCGACAAGCTCGAGGGCATCGTGCTCGGCGATCACCTCGACACCCTCCAGGCGATCGACGTCCCGATGGAGCGCAACGCCGGCTGGGACCCGACCGACGACGACCGCTACGACGACGTCACGGAGTGATCACGGCGTGATCACTCCCTGATCAGGCGATGACCGGCAGCCGCAGGCCGGTCGTCCGCCGCGCCTCGGGGACCGGCACGCGCTCGAGCAGCCCCGCCGCGTAGACCTTGTCGAGCTCGAGGTAGTCGAGGTGCACGTAGCCGATGTGGCAGTGGCAGTCGACCTGCGTGCACGCGCGCGGGGCGAGCGCGGCCTGCCAGGCGGGCTCGTAGAGGTTGCCGATCGGCTCCGCGATGAAGTGACAGCGCCGCATCGTGCCATCGCCGTCGACGGTGATCGCGCGCTCGCCCGCGCCGCACGCCCGGCCGAGCGAGGGCCAGCGCTGGGTGTTGATCAAGAACAGCGGATCGATCGCGCTCCATTGCGCGAGCTCCTCCGGCGTGTACGCCAGCGCCTTGACCGCGTTGATCCACACGTAGGTCTCGGCCGGGAGCGCTGCCCGCAACGCCCGCGCCGCGTCCAGATACTCCCGCTGGCCGACGACGCCGACCGAGTGGTGGATGCCGCGCGCGGCGAGCGCGTTGACGCTGCACCACAGCGCGAGGCGATCGGGGTTCACGCCGTCGAGCCAGCGCGGGTCGAACGACAGGTTCGTCTGCGCGGCGATGCGGCGCACCTGCGGCAGGTGCGAGAGCGCCGCCATGCCGTCCTGGTACCAGCGGCGGATCAACGCCTCGCCCCACGGCGTCACGAGGATGCCGAGCTCGTCGCTGGCGGGACGCGCCTCGACCCACGCGACGAACCGCGTCCACGACGCGCGGTCGCTCGCGAGCTGCGCGCGCGAGTCCTTGCGCTTGGCGAACGGGCAGTACGCGCAGCCGTAGTTGCAGCTCGCGAGCGGGCCCCGGTAGAGGATGTCGAGCTTCACGGGCGGGTCACTTGAGGTCGAACGCTTCCATCCGGGCCCGGACGGCGTCGGAGGCCAGCCACGGGCCGATCGCGTCGGCCCGCGCGAGGCCATCGGCGGTGAGCCGCATCGTGGTCGGCGTCGTCGTGACGAACGCGCCCAGCTCGGCGAGCTCGGGAAAGTCGGTCGCCACGTCCGACGCGAACCGCGCGCGGTAGGTCGCGAGATCGAGCCCGTCGTCGGACAGCAGCGACAGGATCAGCCAGCGGCGCCGCTGCTCGGCGTCGTCGAGCACGAAGCCGTAGTCGGCGACGCCGAGCTCGGCGTCGGTCTTCGTCACCCAGCGATCGATGATGTCGCGCACGCCGTGCGTCCCGACCGCCCACTCCGAGGAGTAGTGCACGGCGCGGGTGTACGACCGCGCGCCGACGCCGAGGCCGACCATGCCGTCGTCCTGGCAGCAGTAGACCGGCGCGTGGTCACCGTCGGGGCCGTCCACGCGGCGGAACATCCGCATCGAGATCTGGCGGTAACCGGCCTCGGCGAGCATCGCGCGCCCCTGCTCGTACAGCGCGACGCGATGCTGATCGACCGCGGCCGCGCCCTTGCGGCCGAGCGTGGTCAGCGGGCGCACGTAGAGCGGATAGAGGTAGAGTTCCTCGGGGCGGTACTCGAGCGCGGCGCGCATCGAGTACGCGAACGTCTCGGCGGTCTGGCCCGGCAGGCCGTACATCAGGTCGACGTTGAGCGTGGCGACGCCCGAGTCGCGGATCGCGCGCAGCGCGAGGTGCACGTCCGCCGCCTTCTGCGGGCGATTGACCGCCTTGCACTCGGCGTCGACGAACGACTGCACGCCCATGCTGATCCGATCCGCGCCCGCGGCGACGACGACCGCGAGCCGATCGGGGAGCGCCGTCTCGGGCGACGTCTCGACGGACATCGGCGTGTCGGTCCGCGCGCCCATCTGCAGGAAGAGCGCGGCGACCTGCTCGAGCTGCCGCGCGTCGAGCAAGGTCGGCGTACCGCCGCCGATCGCGCGCCGCGCGAACGCGAACGCGCCGCCCTCGTCGAGCGCACGCCGCACGACCGCGACCTGGCGGGCGAGCGTGCCCAGGTAGGCGTCGATGAGCTCGCTCGGTGGCACCGGGCGCGTGAACAGGTTGCAGAACCCGCACCGCTGCTCGCAGAACGGCACGTGCAGGTAGAGGAACAGCGCGTCGCGCCGCTCGTGCTGCCACAGCGGCCCGAGCGGCAGCGCCGGCTCGATGCGGCGATACGCGGTCTTGTGCGGGTACGCGTAGAGATAGGACTGGAAGCGAGTGCCGGCGAGGGCGGCATCGAGACTGCTCATGCGATCACAACCTCTGCGTAGGGCACCGTGGAGATCATCGGGTGGGCGACGCGGTGCCCGACGAAGCCGTCCTCGCCGTACAGCGTGCCGTGATCGCTGCACGCGATCGCGAACAGCGGCCCGCGCCGCGCGAGGAGTTCGACCAGGCGCGGGACGTGCGCGTCGATGTAGCGCAGCGCCGCGGCGTGCGAGGCGCGCGAGTCGGCCGCGGCGCCGGCGAGGTAGTGGCGATTCGGCTGATGCAACGCCGCGATGTTGAGGAACGTGAACGCGCGCTGGGTCGCGGGGACGCGCGCGAGCGACGCCTCGATCTGATCGATCTGGAACTCGAACGAGCGCGGCTCGGTCACGCCGAGCCGCGGGGTCCAGTGCGCCTCGGCGAACAGCGACGGGAACACGCGCCCGAGCGGGTTCTGCTGGTTGAAGAACCCCGTGCCGCCGACGCACAACGTGTGATACCCGCGCAGCGCGAGCCCCTCGACGATCGTCGCGCCGTCCAGCAGGCAGGTGTGGGCGTCGATCGTCGTCGAGCCCTCGAAGCCGAGCGCGAGCCGGCGCGGATGCGCCCCGGGGGTGATCGGCGTCGGCAGGAAGCCCGCGAAGAACGCGGCGTGCGCGGCGTACGTGAACGTGCCCGGGCTGTGCCGCGCCTCCCAGCCGGTCTGCAGCAGCGCGGCGAGGTTCGGCGTGCGGCCCGCGGCGAGCTCCTCGACCGCGACGTCGTAGCGGAGGGTGTCGAACACGACGAGCGCGAGATCGTGCGTGCCGACGATCGCGTTCATGTCGATCCCCGCGATCACGCCAACCTCGCGAAGTCGTCGACGCTGCGGATCGTCAGCGCCGGCGCAGGGATCGCCGCTGGCCAGGCGCCGCGACACCGCCACGCGGTGGTCATGCCGAGCGCCGCGGCGGGCGCGAGATCGAGCTCCGGGTCGTCGCCGACGAACACGCAGTCGATCGGATCGCAGTTGGCCCACCGCGCCGCCCGCGCGAAGATCTCGGGATCGGGCTTGGAGATGCCGAGCTCGCCGGACACGAAGATCGCGCCGACGAGGTCGTCGAGCCCCGTGCGCCGCAGCTTCTCGCGCTGCGCGTCGCCGCCGTTGGTCACGACCGCGATCGGGATACGTCCCGCGAGGGGCGCGAGCGCCGCGCGCAAGCCCGGCTCGGGCTCGATGCACGCGGCGAGCTCGTGCGGGAACCGCGCCGCGAACGCCGCGGGCTCGTCGTCGAGGTCGAGCCGATCGATGATCGCGGCGGCGAACTTGAGCCGCGGCCGCCGCCCGCGCTCGTCGAGCCGCACGAGCCAGGCGTGATCGAGCGCGGCGCCGTGGCGCGCCGCCCACCGGAGCAGCGCGGCGGTGCGGTCGAACAGCGTGTCGTCGAGATCGAGCAGGAGGGCCCGCACGAGGCGCAAGTTACCCCAGGTCGGCGCCGACGTCTGCGATCGCGTCGCGGAGCCGCTGCGCGAGCGCCGCGGGTGGGTGGGTGCCCGCCCTCGCCCTCGATCGCCGCGTCGCTCGGGCCGCGCGCCGACGGCGCCAGCTGCGTGTAGAGCAGCGCGAGATCCCAGTCGACGACGTGGTCGCCGGCGCACTCCCAGTCGACCAGCACGAGGTCCGCGTCGTCCGCGATCACGTTGCGGAGCAGGAGATCGCCGTGGCCGAACGCCACGGGCGCGTGCGCGACGATCGCCTCGATCAGCGGCGCGGCCCGCGCCACCAGGCCGCGCCGCTCGCACTGCGCCAGCCCGTCGGTGATCCAGCCGACCGGCGAGGTCGGATCCTCGAGCAGCCGCGCCCGCAGCTGCGCGCGGATCGCGGGTGGCGGCGGCGCGCAGGCATCCACGGCGACGCGTCGCAGCGCGGTCCGGATCGCGATCAGCCGCGCCACGCTGGGTCCGAGCAGGTCGGCGAACGGCAGGCGCCGCAGCGCGAGCGGCGCGCCGGCGATCCGCTCGATCACGAGGGTGTCGTCGCTCGCGAAGATCAACCGCGGCACGCGGACCGGTGGCGGGATCGCGGCGAACGCGCGATACACCGCGACCTCGTGCGCGAGGTACCAGCTCCACAGGGGGCTCGGCCGCCGGACGCGCTTGGCGATCACCGCGACACCGTCGACCTCGCCGCACACCAGCTCGGACTTCCGCGCGCGATAGGGCGGCGGCTCCCCGGTCGCGCGAAACCCCGGACAAACCCGCAACCCCGCGACGATATCGCGTATCGTCCGGGCGTGAGTGGCGACGCGCTTCGCTCGATCCTGGACAAGTTGAAGAAGTCCCCCGCGGACTTCGCGGTGCGGCGGTCGGCGGCGGAGGCGCTCGAACGAACGCTCGCGCCGGGCGCCGCGCGCGGTGAGCTCGACGCGGTCCTCGCGGGCTTCGTCAACCTGACGGGCCACGACGACGACGTCGGCCTGCCCTGCCTGTGTCGCGACTGCCTCGCGACCGCCAACGACGTCGCCGAGGCGTCGGGGATGAAGTTCTATCGCTCGTTCGCCATCGCGGGCACGCGCGTGCTGCACTTCTGGATGCTCGAGGACGTCGCGCCGGATCGCGCGCACGTGCGGCGCTCGGTCGAGGCCTCGCTCGTCAAGCGGCTCGTCGCCCGCAAGGAGACCACGTGAACACCATCGCCGACCTCGTCGCCGCGAATCCGCGCGATCGCATGCGCGCCGCCGCCGCGGCGACCTCCGCCCACGCGTTCGTCCTGCGCCGCGTGCTGTTCACCGACGCCCACGCCGAGGTGCGCGCCGCCGCCGCCCGCCGGCTCGGCACGCTCGCGATCAGCGCCGCCACCATCGACCTCGCCATCGAGAGCTGGCTGCTCGACGCGATCCGCGATCGCTCGCCGCTCGTGCGCGACGCCGTGATCCGTGGCCTCGCGCGCGCCGGATCGGAGACCGCGCTCGCCGCGGTCCCGGTGCTGCGCGAGCTCGCCGACGCGGATCGCACGTGGTGGGTCCGCCGCGCGGCGATCTACGCGCTCGCCGCGATCGCCGGCGCCGACGAGGTGCCGACGTTCACCGCCGCGCTCGCCGATCCATTCTGGCGCGTGCGCCACGCCGCCGTGCGCGTGCTCGGCGTGCTCGGCGCGCGCGATCTCGAGGTCCGCGCCGCGGTGACCGCGGACGCCAATCGGGACGCCACGCCGCACGAGGACGCCGTCACGTTCCTGCGCGCGAGCTGGGGCCCCGTCGCGCTCGACGCGCCGACGCGCACCGCGACGGCGAGCCGGCTGCCGGCCGCGCTGCTCGATCCCGATCCCGCGGTCGTCACCGCGCGGCTCGCGGCGTTCACGTCGGCGGACCTCGATCCGCTCGCGCTCGTCGAGCTGCTGTGCGATCCGCACGCGACCTTGCGCGCGCTCGCGGTCGAGCAGCTCGTCGAGCTCCCCCCCTCGGCCGATGCCGGGGAGGCCCTGATCGCCGCGCTCGACTGGCTCGACGCCGACAAGATCCCGCACGTCTCGCCGAGCGGGCGCTGCCCGTGGTCGCGCACGCGCTCGCGCGCGCCGATCGCCCGCACGCGGCGCGCTGGGCGATCCGCTGGGTCGCCGGCACCCGGCACGAGCCGCTCTACCCGACCGCGCTCGCGCGCGCCGAGCAGGACGGCGTCGCCACCCCCGCGCTGCGGCTCGCCGCCGCCCCGATCGCCGACGACGCGACCCTGCTCGCGTGGACGTCCGGCGCCCCCGCGCACGTCGTCGACGCGCTCGCCGCCGAGCTCCACGCCCGCCGCCGCGCGTCCGCCGGCGACGCGCTGCTCGAGCTCGACGCGACCGACCGACCGCGCGTGCGCGCGCTCCAGCTCGACGTGCTCGCGCGCCGCGGCGCGTGGGACGCGTTGCTCGCGGCGAGCACGCACCCGCACCGCGGCCCGCGCGCGATCGCGACCCGCTGGCTCGTGCGCCACGCGCGGATCGACGCGCCGATCACCGACCCCGATCCGGCGGTCCGCGAGGCCGCGATCGTCGGGACCAACGCGCACCTGCTCGTCGACGATCACGATCCGTTCGTGCGCCGCGCCGCGATCGGCCGGCTCGCCGGCACGTACGCCCACGTCCACGAGGTCCCCGCCGCGGCCACTGCCGCCGCCGGTCGCGCGCTCGCGGATCGCGATCCGTGGGTGCGCGCCGTCGCCTGCCGCGTCGCCGGCCGCGATCGCGCCGCGCTGCCGGCGCTGCTCGCGTGCCTCGCCGACGACGACGCCGGCGTCCGCGCCGCCGCGCACGACGCGATCGCGGACCGCGATCGCGCGGAGATCGCCGCGATCGTCACGACGCTCGCGGGTCCCGCGCAGACCGCCGCCTACGCGTGGCTCGTCCGCGAGCTCGACGACGCCGCCGTGGCCGTGGCCCGCGCGGCGATCGACGCCGACCTCGCCCAGCTCGAAGACTCGACGACGACGCTGCTGCGCGCCGTGCTCGGCGAGGCGACCGCGATCGAGCCGTCCGCGCCGCGCACGCTCGACCTCCACGACCTCACCCCCGTCACGGTCGCGCAACGCCCGTTCGGCCGCGCCGGCTTCGACGTCGCGCCGCTCGCGATCTCGGGCGCGTTCGGGCTGTCGGAGGCGTCGCTGCGCCGCGCCCACCTGGCCGGCGCGAACCTGTTCTTCTGGGAGCCGAGCTACACCGAGCTGACCCGGTTCCTCAAGACGCACCCGGATCCGACGACGACGCGCGTCGTGACCGGCAGCTATCACGCCGAGCCCGCGTCGATCGAGGCGGACGTCGAGCGCGCGCTGCGCACGCTCGGGCGCGACACCCTCGACGTCTTCCTGCTGTTCTGGACCCGCTCCGACGCGCGCGTGGACGCCGCCGCCTACGACGTGCTCGCGCGCCTCAAGCGCCGCGGCAAGATCCGCGCGGTCGGGTTCTCGACCCACCATCGCGAGCTCGCGCGCGACGCGATCGCGGGGCCCCACGCGTCGCCGTGGGACGTCGTCATGATCCGCCACTCCGCCGCGCACCCCGGGATCGAGACCGAGCTGCTCCCAGCCGCGCGCGCGCAGGGCACCGCGATCCTGACGTTCTCCGCGCTGTGCTACGGCCGCATGCTGACCGGCGCGAACGCCCCGTCACCGGCCGACTGCTACCGCTACTCGATCGCGCAGCCCGGCGTCACCGCGTGCATCTCCGCGCCCCGCCGCGACGAGGAGCTCGCCGAGAACCTCGCCGTCCTGCAGGACGCCACCCTCGACGCCGCCGCGATCACCGCGATCCGCGCCCACGGCGTCGGCGTGCGCGCCGAGAACCAGCGGTTCAACACGCTGCTGCGCCAGCCGACCCGCGACGCCGCCGCCGCGGCGCGCGAGATGCTCGCCGCCGAGCTGCCGCCCGCCGAGGTCGTCGAGCACCGCCCGCTGCCGCGCGCCGGTCAGGCCCGGGGCGCGCGCACCAAGCTCGGCGCGATCCGGCGCGGCCGGCGCTGATCAGTCCGGCCAGGGGACGGGCCGATGCGACGTGTGGCCGCGCTCGTGGGTCACCGTCGGGAGCTGCGCGGCCACGGCGGCGGCGGTGATCTTCGTCTGGAACGTCTCGAGGAACACGAGGCGCTGGGCGACGCCGGCGATCGCCGCGATGCTCGCGTCGGTGAGCCGGTTCGTGCCGATCCACAGGTGACGCAACCGCGCGAACGACGGCCAGCGCACGAGCGCCGCGATCCCCGCATCGGTGAGGTCGGTGTGGATGAGCGACAGCGACGCGAGCCGCGGGAACGCGTCGGACGCGGCCAGCTGCGCGAGCACGCGATCGCCGCCCTTGCAGCCGTCGAGCACGAGGTGCCGCAGGCCGCGCAGGTTCGCGACGTCACCGAGCCGCCGGAGCGCGTCGGTTCCGAGCTCGGGGTTGCTCCCGAGGTGGAGGTAGTCGAGCGAGAACGGCGCGCCCGCGAGCGCATCGATCGTGTCGCGGTCGAGTCGACCTCGCGAGATCTGCAGGCGTCGCAACGCGCCGAGGTGCGGTGACTCGCACAGCGACTTCACGCACCTGGTGCTGATCGGATCGTCGTGGAAGCGCAGCTCCTCGAGGGCCGACGTCGCCGGCGACGACGCGAACGCCGCCACCCCGTCCGGACCGATGCCAGAAGCGAACACCAGCAGCGAGCGCAGCCGGTAGGGTGGATCGTCGACGAGGGTCGCGAGCCCGTGG
>JAPLLF010000931.1:0-8431 GCA_026387715.1 Pseudomonadota bacterium | reverse complement strand
CGGATCCCGCGGAGGTTCGCGAGCGAGGTGCCGCGCGCGATCACGGCCGCGAACCCGTTCGGCGTACTCGCCCCCACCTGCCAGCCGCGCAACCCGCGCATCGCCGGACCGTTGACCATCGTGGTGAGCCCCGCGAGCGACATCCTCCTCCCGGATGCATCCCAGGAGGTTTCGCCGAACTCGAGCGAGCGTAGCGCCGGCAGGGCGTCGGTGTGCGCGAGCAACGCCGCGCCCTCATCGCCGAGCGAGGTCCCGCTGATCGCCAGCCGCTCGACGGTCGCGAGCGGCGTGCCGGCGAGCAGCGCGCCGAACTCGGCAAGATCGAGAAAGCCGCGGATCGTCAACTCGCGCAAGCGCGGCAGGGTCGCGCGCGCGAGCGCCGCCCAGGCCTCATCGACGGCCCAGCAGTCCGTCAGCTCGATCGCGAGGGCCTCACCCACCGCCTCGGACCGCAGGAACTCGACGACCTCGGAACCCCGCAGCTTCCTGGCCGTGACGGTCCGGGCCGCGACGCAGCCCACGAGCAGCAGGTCCAGCGCCTCGCGCGGCGGGGCGTCGACCACGCGCTCGAGCCACTCGCCGCCGAGCGCCTGCGTCGCCCAGATCGCCGCGTCGGCGATCTCCTCCCAGCTCACCGTGGGCTGGTCACGCAGCAGCTGGATCGCCTGATACAGCTGCGCGATCACGACGCCTTCATGATAGGCGACCTTGCGGCGCCACGAGTGGACGGCGCGCGCCGGGTGTCTTAACGTCGGCTGGATGCTCACTCTCGTCGAGCTGATCCTCGAGCTGAAGTCCCTCGTCGCGAGCAACGACAAGAACAAGCTCGAGCGCATCAACGCGCTGTTCGCGGATCGTCAGGCGCCCGCCGAGTACCAGGTCGGCCGGCACTTCGTCGCGAAGCACCTGCTGGGCGAGGTCACGGCGCAGATCGACGATCTCGATCCGCGCCGGCGCAAGGCCGCGATCGCGACGGTGCGGCAGGTGTTCCCGCGCACGGTCGCGGCAAACCTGCTCCGCCGCGTCGTGAAGGATCCCGACGCCAGGGTGCGCGCGGCCGCGCGCTCGACGATCCGCGAGCTCCAGCTCCAGGACGTCGCCCAGCCCGACGTCCGCTACAACCCGTCTCCCAGCACCCCGGACACCACCGACGATCCGAGCAGCTGGGCGTTCGGCATCTTCGCGAGCGACTGGACGTCGACGAAGAAGCCGAAGAAGGCCGCGAAGACCAACTGGATCGACGCGTACAAGCTGCCCAGGATCGCCAACGTGGCCGCGCTGCAGAAGCTGCTCGGCATCGACGGCGACGAGGCGCTCGCTGCGCTGATGCGCCCCGGCACCGGCAAGGGCTCGGGCTACGTCGAGTTCGAGATCCCCAAGGCCAAGGGCGGCACGCGCCGGATCGCCGCGCCGCGCCCGCACCTGCGCAAGGTGCAGCGCGCGATCCTCGATCAGATCGTCGGCAAGGTGCCGATGCACCCCGCATGTCACGGCTTCGTGACCGATCGCTCGACGGTGACCAACGCGGCGCCGCACGTGAAGGCCGCGCTCGTCGTCAAGCTCGACCTCAAGGACTTCTTCCCGACGGTGCACTACCGCCGCGTCCAGGGGCTGTTCGAGCACCTCGGCTACGCGACCGAGGTGGCCGCCGCGCTCGCGGGCATCACGACGTATCGCCCCAAGCTCGACGACGGCACGGTCGTGTGGCCGGGTGTCCTCCCGCAGGGCGCGCCGACGTCGCCGGCCCTGGCCAACCTCGCGTGTCGGCGGCTCGACAAGCGGCTCGAGCTGCTCGCCGCGAAGTTCAAGGCGACCTACACGCGCTACGCCGACGACCTCACGTTCTCGTTCAAGAAGCCGCCCGACCTCGCGATGGGTCGGTTCCTGTGGTGGGTCGACGGCATCTGCCAGCAGGAGGGGTTCAACGAGCGCCCCGACAAGCGGCGCATCCTGCGCAACAAGCACCAGCAGCGCGTGACCGGCATCGTCGTCAACGCGGCCGTCCACGTGCCGCGGCTCGACAAGCGCACGTTCCGCGCGACCCTGCACAACTGCCGGAAGTCCGGTGTCGCGTCGCAGGCGCGCGATCGGGAGGACTTCGAGGCGTACCTCCGCGGGTACGCCGCGTACGTCCACATGGTCGAGCCCAAGCTCGGCACCAGGCTGGTCGCCCAGGTCGAGGCTCTGTTTTCATCGCCCGCGTCGGAGAAGGAGGCCCCGCGTGGCTGACATGATGGCGATCGTCAGCAAGGCGGTCTTCGAATCCGAGGCCGGCAAGTCCCCGACGGCAGGGACCGTGCTCGGCATGGATCGATACACCTCGCTCAACAAGAACCTTCAAGCACTCGCCGAGGGTGGCAAGCTCTACCTCGTGACCGTCCGACCGCCGGACGAGACGCTCTGGCTCGTCGCGATCCTCGAGCAGCCGAAGTTCAACAAGAAGGCGTGGATCGCCAAACCGTCGACGGTGGCGATCACCGCCATCGGCGCGCTGCGCAAGAAGCTCAAGTTCGAGAGCGGCAAGGGCATCACGGCCGCCAAGGGCGCGCTCGGGATGTCGCTGCAGACGCCGCGCGCGCTCACCGCCGAGGACTGCGCGCTGCTCGACGCCGCCGCCCAGGGTGCCGGCAAGGCCGCCGGCAAGGCCGACAAGACCGCCAAGGCCGAGAAGCCGGGCAAGTTCGACAAGACGCTGCCCCCCGCGAAGTCGGGCATCGCCCCGGCGGGCGCCGCCAAGGACGCGCTGCTCGCCGCGGTGATCGCCGACCCGAAGAACCTCGACGCCCGCCGCGTCTACGCCGACCAGCTCGCGATGCACAACGATCCGCGCGGCGAGTTCATCCTCGTCGAGCTCGCGCTGTCGGGCCGGCTGTCGATCCGCAAGCGGATCCTGCTCAACCAGCGCGCCGACGAGCTGCGCAAGAAGTACGGCAAGCAGTGGTGGCCGTACAAGGGTCAGCTCCGCATGCACGCGGGGTTCGTCGAGGCGATCGCGGGCGACTTCAAGGCGGTCAACGCCGCGGCGCCGAAGCTCCTCGAGGCCGAACCTGCCTCCGTCGTCACGATCCAGATCGCCAAGGACGAGATCGACAAGCTCGCCAAGGCCACGTGGGCCGGCAACGTCCGGCGGCTCACGCTGCGCGGCACGCTCGGCGACGAGGCGTTCGCCGAGCTCGTGGCGATCCCGCGCCTCGCCAACCTGACCTCGCTCAACGTGACCAACACCGGGCTCGGCAAGGGGTTCGCGCTCGGCGAGCACCTCGTGCACCTCACCTCGCTCGTGCTCACCGCGAACGCGCTCGGCCCGCTCGGCCTCGCCGCGCTGTGCAAGTGGAAGGGCCTCGCGACCGTCGAGCGCCTGTTCCTGTCGGACTGCGGGCTCGTCAACAAGGACGTCGCGAACCTGCTCGCCGCGAAGCTGCCCAGGGTGCAGAAGCTGACGCTGTCCCGCAACGCCAAGCTCGACGACGAGCTCGGGGACATCCTCGCGGGGCACGCCAGGAACCTCCCCGCGCTGACCCACCTCGAGCTCGTCGGCACCAGCCTCGACGCCGCCGGCGTCGACGCGATCCGCAAGGCGAAGTTCGCCAGGCTCGCGCGCATCGATGTCCGGAACACGGACGTCGAGGCCGCCGACGATCCGCGCGTTCGCTTCGACGAGCCCTGACCGACTCGCGCCGCGGTTCGATGATATGCTGGGGGACCTGTGGGCCTAGGATTTCCAGCAGACTCTCCGCTTCACGCGTTCTCCGACGACGAGGTCGCCGCGATCTTCGCCGCCGGCTCCCAGCGCACCTGCACGCAAGGCGAGCGGATCATCACCGAGGGCGAACCCGGCGACTCGATGTTCTTCCTCGTCGACGGCCAGGCCGAGGCCACGCTCGCCAGCGGCAAGGTCGTGCGCAGCTACGGCGCCGGCAGCTACTTCGGCGAGCTGTCGTTCATCAACCCCGGCCACCAGCGCAGCATCTCGATCGTCGCGAAGACCTCGGCGCGGGTGCAGGTGCTCGACCAGTCGAGCATCCAGACGCTGATCGCGTCGCACCCGCGCGCGATCTTCACGCTGCTCCGGCGCACGTGCGCGTTCCTCGTCGACGCCGAGCGCAACCTGATCGTGGATCTGCGCCGGCGCAACACCGAGCTGCAGGAGGTGGTCACCAAGCTCGAGTTCACGCGGCAGCGGCTGAGCCAGGAGGAGGAGACCGCGCGCACCGACGGGCTCACCGGGCTGTTCAACCGCCGCGGCTTCGACGCCGAGCTCACCAACTTCATGGCGCGCGCGCGCGCGATCGGCAGCGGCCTGGCCCTGATCGCGATGGATCTCGATCACTTCAAGCCAGTCAACGACAAGCTCGGGCACGCGGCCGGCGACTTCGTGCTGCGCGGGGTCGGCAAGATCTTGCTCGAGGGCGTGCGCAAGTCCGACCTGCCGTGCCGCGTCGGCGGCGACGAGTTCATCATCCTGCTCGCGGACCTGACCGAGACCGAGGCGCAGGCCCGCGGCGACGCGCTGCGGCTCGCGATCGGCACGATGCCGCACCCGGGCAACGACGACGGCATCCGCATCACCGCGACGATGGGGGGCACGCTGTACCGCCCCGGCGAGACCGGGGAGGAGCTCATGCACCGCGCCGACGAGGCGCTCTACGCCGCCAAGCGCGCCGGCCGGAACCGCCTGGGCTGGACGTGATCCAGTTCGAGGTGTGGGGGTGTCGGGGGAGCCGCAACACCGACGGCTCGCGCATCGGCAGCCAGACGTCCTGCTACGCGCTCCGGGTCGGCGCGGACCTGTTCGTGTTCGACGCGGGCCGCGGGCTCGTGCGGCTGGCCGACGCGATCGTTCGCCCCGGGCAGGAGGCGCCGGTCGAGCGCGTGCACGTGTTCATCACCCACGCCCACCTCGATCACTGGGAGGGGCTCAAGGACGCCGCGTGGATGTGGGCGCCGCGAAACGGCCTCGACCTCCGCATCTACGCGCCGGCCGAGGCGCTCGCGGCGATCGAGCGCGGCCACGCGCCGCCCGCGTTCGTGCCGCTCGAGATCCTCGCGCTCGGCACCCTCGCGAGCCTCGCGTTCGTGGAGATCACCGCGGCGCAGACGCTGGCGTTGCCGGGCGCGACGCTGCGCGCCGTCGCCCTCCACCACTACAGCGGCATGCAGCCCCACCGCCGCCACCTCGACACGCTCGGCTATCACCTCGCGGTCGACGATGGACCCAGCGTGGCGTACCTCTGCGATCACGAGCCCACCGAGGCGACCCAGGCGATGGAGGACACGCTCGTCGCCGCGTCCCAGCTCGCGATCGTCGACGCGAGCTACGCCGCGATCGCCGAGCAAGCGTTCGGCCACGGCTCGGTCGAGTACGCCGCCGCGCTGGCGCGTCGCCACCCGGCGACGCAGGTGCTCGCCACCCACCACGGCCCGATGCGGACCGACGACGCCATCGAGGCCGCGCAGCGGACGTACGGCGCGGACTGCGCCAACCTCCAGCTCGCCATCGAGGGCGCGCGGGCCCGGTGGAACGCGACCGACAACCGCTTCGATCCCTGAGCGGCTACGCGACCGGCGTCGCCGGGACCAGGATGGCGAGCACCTGCTCGACCGCCGGCGGGACCGCGGTGAACCGGAGGCGCCAGGCGCCGTCGCCGCCGTCGAGCACCTTGGCGTAGAGATCGCCGTCGACGAGCGCGGCCTCACCAGGCGTCGCGACCAGCCGGATCTTGACGTTCTGGAGCGGCTCGAGCACGCCCTCCCCATGCAGCGTCGCGCCGAGCGGTGACGCCGTCACCAGCCGCGCCGTCTGCTCGGGCCCCTCCTCGTTCTTGCCCGTCATCACGCGGTAGCGCACGTCGATCGGCGTCGCGAGCTCCACCAGGCCGAGGTCGAGCTCCTCGAGCATGAGGTCGTACTCGCCGCCGATGCCCTTGACGTCGTACGCCGGGATCGGCTCGGGGAAGCCCTTGGCGACGATCATCGACCTGGCGCCGACCAACACGTCGGCCCCCGCGAGGTCGTAGGTCGAGCCCGAGATCAGCACCTGGCCGCCGACGGTGTTCGACTCGATGCGCGCGGTGAGGTTCACGTGGCTGCCGACGACGCCGTACTTGATGTGCTTCTGCGAGCCGATGTTGCCGACGATCACCTCGCCGGTGTTGAGCGCGATGCCCATCTCGAGCTTCGGCAGCCCGAGCCTGGCGTTGTGCTCGTTGAGGCCCTTCATCGCGCGCTGCATCGCCACCGCGCACGCGACCGCGCGACGCGCGTCGTCGGGGGCGTCGATCGGCGCGCCGAAGATCACGAGGATGGCGTCGCCGATGAACTCGTCGATCGTGCCGCCGAACTCGACGATGATGTCGGCCATCGTGCCGAGGTAGTGGTTGAGCACGGTGAGCACCTCGGCGGGCTTCATCCGCTCGGCCATCGCGGTGAAGCCGCGGAGATCCGACATCATGATCGTCAGCCGGCGGGTCTCGCCGCCGAGCTGGAGCTTCTTGGGATCCCGGAGCATCTGGTCGACGACGGTCGGCGCCAGGTACTTCGAGAACGTGCTGCGGATGAATCGCTTGCCGCGCTCCTCGATGACGTACTTCGCGGCCACCGTGGCGACGAACAGCGTGGCGAGCTCGGCGAACAGGAAGATCGAGTTGAGATCGAGGTCGCGGCCGCTGAACAGCCAGCCGATGTCGAGCGCCACGAGCGCGCCGATGATGCCCAGCGACGACAGCAGCGCCGGCAGCGCCGGCAGGCGCGCCATCAGCAGCCCGAACAGCAGCCCGCCGACGGTCATCAGCCCGATCAGCAGCCACGGCCCGCCCGGCGGCGAGCGCTCGAGCGCGTCGCCGGTCAGGATGTTGTCGAGGATGGTGGCCAGGCCCTCGGTGCCCGGGATGTTGCGCCCGAACGGAAAGTTCCGGAGATCGCGCGCGCCCATCGCCGTGACGCCGATCAGCACGTAGGCGTTCGCGAAGATCTCCTTGCGCGAGCGGTGCTCGATCTTGCCGTCGCGCTGGACCGGGATGACGTCGTCCTCGCCGAGGAGATCGATCGCGCCGACGAACGGGAAGTGATCGCCGGCGCCGCGGAAGTTGATCGCGAGGGTGCCGCTGGCGTCGACCGGCAACGTCGGGTCCTTCGCGAGCCCGAGCCGGTCGATGTGACCGTCGTCGTCGAGCGAGACGGCCAGGTCGTCGCCGCGCCCGACCCGCGCCATCTCGAGCGGCAGCGACGGATATGGGTGCCCGCCCGCGAACATCACCAGCGACGCGCGGCGCACGACCTCGTCCGGATCCTCGGTGCCGGCCACCAGGAAGCCGGCGTGGTTGGCCGCCTCGTTGTACGACGGCAGGTTGCCGATGATCGACGGCGTCGACAGCAGCGAGGTGGTCGCGGCGTCGAACGGGCGCGCGGTCGTGAACTTCTGGTACGCGAACTTCTCGAAGCTCGGCAGCGCCGCGAGCTCGGCCGGATCGGTGACCGGGCATGCGATCTCGGGGTGCGTGGGGTGGCACGAGTGATCGGTCATCCAGCCGAGCACCAACCGCTCCTGGTTGAGAGCGATGACGCGCTGGAGCATCGGGTCGGTCTCGAACGACGGCAGCTGCTCGCCGAGCCCGTTGGCGGTCATCAGCTCGGCGACGCCGTCGGGGACGCGCGGGTCCGGCTCGGGGAACACGATATCGAGCCCCACGACCTTCGCGCCGGCGTCGACCACCTGCAGGACGAGCCCGGCGACCGCGTCGCGATGCCACGGCCAGCGCGCGAACTCGGTGACCGCGCGATCGTCGATCTCGACGATCACGATCTTGCGCTGCGTGGGCTGCGGGCCACGCATCCGGAACTTGAGGTCCGTGGAGAACCCCTCCATCCGCCGCAGCGACGGATAGATCGAGGTGCGCAGGAAGTGGTTGTCGAGCGTGCCGGCATCGCCACACTCGCCGATCAGGAACGCCATCGTCCACAGGACGACGAGCGGCAGCTGGATCAGCAGCAGGACGCGGCGGTGCTTGTTCATCGCTTCAGCGCATCCAGATCTCGACGCGCCGGTTCCTGAGCTCGACGACGCGGCGGCTGGCCCGCTTGACCGCGGGCTCGCGCGAGCCCATCGACGACACCGAGATGTGGTCGGCCGGGACGCCCGCCGCGATCAGGCGATCGGCGATCAGCTGGGCGCGCTCGCGGCCGATCTTCACGTTGGCCGCCTCCGAGCCGGTCTGGTCGGTGTGGCCGATGACGTCGATCGTGAACGTGGTCTTGGCCTTCACCTCGGCGACGAGGTTGTCGATCGGGCCGGTCAGGTCGCGGGCCGGCTCGCTGCGCGCGGTGAAGTACAGGATGATGCGCGCGCCCGCGGGCCGCGCCGCCATCGCCGCGGCGTAACGCGCGGACACCGCGGTCGCCTCGGTGGGTAGCGAACGGCCCTGGCCGTCCGCGC
>JAPLLF010000168.1 GCA_026387715.1 Pseudomonadota bacterium | reverse complement strand
GACGCCCGATCGGTGCGCTCGAGGCCGAGCACGGGCGCGAGGTGCTCCTGGCGGTTGAGGATCAGGCCCTTGTCGTTGACCTCGCGATCGAGATGGATCGCGAGCTGGGGGATGCGGAGCAGCGGGCGCTCGAGGCAGACGAGCTGACTCGTGATCGCGCCCTGGTCGTCGCGGACGAGCAGCCGACCGGCCAGCCCGAGATCCCGATCGAGCCACGAGTTGAGCAGCGCGCCGCCGTACACCTCGACGCCGAGCTGCGCGTAGCCCTCGACCGTGTATTCCGGATTCGGCTTGAGCCGGAGGTTCGGGCTATCGGTGTGCGCGCCGATGATGCGGAACTGCGTGCGCCGCTCGGGCAGCACGAACGCGATCAGGTTGGTCCCGGTGGTCGTGACCTGGTAGGCGCCCGGAGCGAGGCGATCCCAGCGGGCGGCCTCGTCGAGACGCGCGAAGCCGGCGGCGTCGAGGCGACGCTGCGCCTCGGCCACGGCATGAAACGGGGTCGGGGACGTCCGCAGGAACGAGAGGAGATCGGAGATCACCGCCCGACACTAGATCATCGACCGCAGCCGCGCCCGCTCGCCTCGTCAGAACCACTTCTGGCCCTTGCTCGGCTGCAGCTCGTGGAGGCGCACCGGCGTCGTCGTCTCGATGAAGCGCTGCGCGTCGTCGAGGCTCGAGAACGGCCGCAGCTCGTCGCGCGCGTACTCCTCCATGGTCATCCGCGCCTCGTCGATCTCGTCGACGAGCACCAGGTACGCCGCGCCCCGCTGCTGCACCGCGACCCGGAGGTAGAACGTGCCTCCGTCGCGCGCGACGGACCGCCGGGTCCCCACCTGCTTGCCGCGCGCGATCCAGGTGCGCACCTGCGCGATCTGGCGCGCCTCGAGCTCGTCGATCACCATTCCTCCGTCGGATTCGCCGCGGATCACGCCGCCGCGGCGCTCCAGAGTACTGTGTCGGCATGCTGGTGCGTATCGTGATCGCCCTGCCCCGCTGGCCCGTCGCGGGTGCGTCGCCGTGACCCGCACGGGCTCGAAGGGGCTGGCCTACTTCGCGGCACTCGGCGAGCGCATCGAGGCTCGCTGGCGGGCGCGTGGCTACGACGACGCGGCGCTCCCGCCGATCGCCGAGGAGGAGCTGCGGCGCCGCCCCCCGCACGAGCACGTGTCGCCGTGGGAACTCGCCCAGCTGGGCCGCAGCCCGCGGACGATGCCCGAGCAAGGCTCGGCGGGGTTCGGCCAGCCACCGCTCGCGGTGTGGGGATCGGGCCGCATGTACATCGAGCTGCTGTACTGGCTGCAGGCGATGACCGACATCCACCAGCACAGCTTCTCGGGCGCGTTCGCGGTGCTCGAGGGCAGCAGCCTGCACACGCAGTATCGGTTCCGGCCCGCGCGGAAGGTCTCGGAGGAGCTCCACCTCGGGCGGCTGACGTGGACCTCGTCCGAGCTGCTGACCCGCGGCGCGGTGCATCAGATCCGCTCGGGCCCGCAGTTCATCCACGCGCTCTTTCACCTCGACCATCCATCGGTCAGCGTCGTGGTCCGCAACTACCAGGACGAGGGGTCGCCCCCGCAGCTCGGCTACCTTCCGCCGGGGGTCGGCACCGAGCACTCCCTCGTGGACGCCCGCCTCGCGCGCGCGCTGGAGCTCTATCGCATGCTCGTCGACATCGGCCGGGTGCGCGATGCCGAGCAGATCGTCCGCGGCATCGTCTCGCAGGCGGACCTGATGTCCGTGTACCTCGCCATGGAGGCGATCGGGACCACCGACGCCGAGCGGGAGATCGGGCGACGGATCCGCGAGCGCGCCCGCAAGCGCCACGGCGCCGTCATCGACACGCTGGCCGCCGCCCTCGAGCACGGCGAGGAGGCCCGCCGGTTCACGCTGCTGCGCAGCCGGGTGACGGATCCGGACCTCCGCTACTTCCTCGCCCTGCTCCTCGTCGTCCCGACGCCAGCGGCGCTCCGCCGGCTCATCGCGGAGCGGCTCCCCGGCCAGGACGACGTGGCCACGGTCATCCGCTGGCTCGCCGCGCTCGCCGAGATGAACGCGTTCACGTTCCAGCTCGACGCCGTCCAGCTCCGCATGATCGAGCTCATGATGCGCGGGCGATCGTTCACCACGATCGTCCGGTCGTTCGCCATCGCCGAGGGCGCCGTGACGCCCCCCGACAAGGCGAACCTCCGGCGGGTCTACGAGCAGGTGAAGACCACGCGGTACCTCGATCGGCTGGTCGCGCCGGTGCACCGCTCCTAGAAGTTTGGTGTTGAACACCCATCCGCGGGAACGCGCGAGCGCGCGGTGTGGCGGCGGCGATTGTGGACGCCTCCGAGGGCTGCGCGGCAGTCATGAAGTCGACGAAGGCACCGTGGGGCGAGCCGCCTGGTCACCGCGTCCAGGTACTCCCGTCGTGATGCA
>JAPLLF010000799.1 GCA_026387715.1 Pseudomonadota bacterium | reverse complement strand
GACGCCCGCGGCGTGGGCGCTCCGCCGCCACACCCTCGTGGAGGCCGTGCTCGTCGACCGCACCATGCCGCCTGCCGACGCCGCGCAGCTCTCCGCCGACGAGCGCCGGGCGCTCGAGACGTGGCTTCGGTCACCGCCGTGATCCCGACTTTGTGGGTATAAACCGCCATGCTCCCCGACCTCCTCGTCTTTGGCGGACGCAGTCACGCGAACCCGCAGCAGCGCCCCGCCTGGGATCGATACGAGGCCGCGATCATCCTCAAGATCCGGAACGGCGCGGTCGTGAACCGCTTCGAGTATCCGGGGTGGCCGCTCGACCGCGAGGTCGGCGTGAGCATCTCGTTCCGCGCGGCCTCGGTCGTCGGCGACTTCGCGTACATCCCGACCGGCACCCAGATCGTCAAGTTCGACATCCGGACGTGGAAGCTCGTCGAGACGTACACCAACCGGTTCTTGAACGACGTCCACCACGTCACCAAGATCGGCACCATCGACGAGGTGGTCAAGCGCTTCGGTGGCGCAGACGCCGACTTCCGCAAGATCCCGTCGACCAAGCCGCACAACGCCCACCCGAACTTCGTCGCCGCGTGGGACGGCGAGATCTGGGTGACCAACTGGGAGGCCGGGCGCGTCGAGAGCTTGCAGAGCGACCGCCGCTACCACGTCTCCGAGCACCGCATCCACGACGGCATCCCCGCGTTCGGCAGCGTGTGGTTCACCGCGGTCAACGGGGCGGTCATCAAGATGTCGCCGTCCGACGGCACGATCGTGACCCACGAGCTCGACGGCATGAAGGGGAGCGGCAGCCGCGGCGACAAGAAGCTCGGGTGGTGTCGGTCGATCCACCCGCTCGGCGAGACCGACGTCCTCGTCGGCTTCTCCAAGCTCCGCGAGACCAAGCTCCGCGACAACCTCAAGTGGCTCGGCAGCAAGCTCCTCAACAAGGACTTCGCCGTCAGCGAGCCGACGATGATCGCCCGCTACGATCTCGCGCGAAAGACCGAGACCTGGCGGTTCGATCTCGACGAGCACGAGATGCACGCCGTGTTCTCGATCATCCCGGTCTAGCGGTCAGTTCGCCGTCGCCCACGCCAGCGGACGCTCGAAGTAGCCGACCAGCCGGGCCGCCGCGCTGAACGCGAGGTGATGCGCATCGGTGTACGCGAGCACGCCGTCCAGGGTGGGGCGGCACGTGACGTCGTCGCACATCGCGGCGAACGCGTCGACGAGCTGGACGTCGTCGGGGTGGCGCGCGAGCACGCCGGTCACGAGCGAGGTCGCGCGCGCGCGATACCGCTCGGCCGCGGCCCGCGCGACCACACACTGCGCGGGCGCAGCCGCGAGCACCCGACACTCCGGCGGCGAGCGCGGGAACTCCGGCATCGGCGCGACCACGAGGACGCGGATGCCCAGCGCGTGCAAGGTCGCGATGGTGCGCTCCAGCCCGTCGGCGAACAGCGTCACCGGATCGCCCGCGCCGTGCGCGTCGAACAACGTGCGCGTCGCGACGCCCTCCGGCGACGTGGTCGCGAGGTAGTTGGGCCAGCGGCCCACGAGCACGACGGCGAGGTGCTTGCCCGCGTGCGCGCGTGTGGTCAGCTCGGCGATCACCGCGTCGTTGAACGTCGCGCAGGCGTCGTTGGGGCGGCGATCGTCGTTCGACGGCCGGACCCCGAGCAGGGGTGGGCACGCGGTGCTCGTGCGCTGCGCGACCGGGACCGCGTGCGCGCGACCATACGCCGCGACCGGCGCGAGCATGCGCTCCGCGTGCGAATCGCCCCACACGACGAGCTCGTGCA
>JAPLLF010001249.1 GCA_026387715.1 Pseudomonadota bacterium | reverse complement strand
AGCTCGGCGAGCTCCGCCCGGGCCGCGATCTCGGCGCGGAACGGCGCCTGGAGGTGGGTGAACACCTGCGGGCTCGTGATGTGGACCTGCTGGATCTCGATCGTGTCGAGTACCACGCCCCAGCCGCGGGTCGTCGTGTCGTCGAGCGAGCCCTCGCCGCCGACCACCGGGGCGATCTCGTCGACGAGGAACGTCGCGATCGCCTCCTTGCGGCGGGTGAGGCACTCGTCGAGCGACAGGTTGGCGACCAGCCGGCGGACCGCGCCGATGAACATCTCGCGCAGCGTCGCGGCGAGCTTCTCGCTCGCGGCCTCGCCGTACGTGAAGTTGAGCACGCGGGACGCTAGCTCCGGCTCGGCGATCCGGTAGACCGCGATCCCGGTGACCTCGACGCCGACGTGCTCGCGCGTGATCTGATCGGCGGTGAACTCGATGCGCTGCAGCGTGGTCGGCACGATCGCGACCGTCTCCCACGGCCACTTGAAGATGCGGACGCCCTGCCCCGAGCGCCGGCGATCGATCGCGCCGCGCCGCGTGCACACCAAATACTCGCTCGGCTTGGCGCCGATGAAGCCCCACGACTTGAGCTTGGCGGGATCCTCGATCGGCTTGCCGCTCCGCCAGCCGTGCTGGTAACGCTCGATCGCGGTCTCGGTGGGTTCCATCGCCCGGGAGATTGCAGCGCGCGTGCCGCGCCAAGTCCGCGACGCACCCCGCGCGACCTGCTCCACGCTGGCGCGGCTGTGGTGTTCCGGAGCACCGCACGGACCGACGGCGTAGGATACCGGCATGTCCTCGACCGACGCCGCGTCCCTGCCCGCTGGCCCCACGACCTCGCCGGTCGTCGCCATGGCGCGCTGGCTGTTCACGCCCCTGGCGATGCTCGACGGGCTGAGCAAGCAGTACGGCAACGTGTTCACGCTCCGCCTGCCGCGGCTGCCCGAGCCGTTCGTGTTCTTCGCCGAGCCCGAGGCGGTGCGCGCGCTGTGGCACGGCGATCCCGACGTGCTGCGCGCCGGCGAGGCCAACGAGCTGCTGCGCTCCGTCGTCGGCGCGCACTCCTTGCTCGTGCTCGACGGCGACGCCCACCTCCGCGAGCGTCGCCTGATGCTGCCGCCGTTCCACGGCGATCGCATGCGCGCGTACGGCGCCGCGATGCGCGACGCCACCCTGCGCGAGCTCGCGCGCTGGCCGCAGGGCCGCGCGTTCCCGATCCACGGCGCGATGCAGGCGATCACCCTCGACGTGATCTTGCGGACGATCTTCGGCGTCGGCGCGGAGGCCGCGCAGCTCGCGCCGCTGCGCGAGGCGCTCGTGCGCTACACGACGCTCGGCACGTCGTGGCTCGGCACCGCGCTCCTGCTGCTCGTGCCGCCCGCGCAGGCGTCGCGGATCCAGCGCGCCGCGACCGGGCCGTTCGGCGCGTTGCTGCCGTGGGCGCACATCTCGCGGGCCCAGCAGGACACCGATCGGCTCGTGCGCGCGCTGATCGCGGATCGCCGGCGAGCCGGCACTGCCGGCCGCGACGACGTGCTGTCCATGCTGCTCGACGCCCGCGACGACCACGGCGCGCCGATGACCGACGACGAGCTGCGCGACGAGATGCTCACCCTCCTGCTCGCCGGCCACGAGACCACCGCGACCGCGCTCGCGTGGGCGATCCACCACCTGCTCGCGAACCCGACCTGGCTCGCGCGGCTGCGCGCCGAGCTCGCGGAGGTCGTCGACGCCGACGGCCACGTCCCGCTCGACCGCCTCGATCGCCTCGTCCTGCTCGACGCCGCGATCAAGGAGACCCTGCGGCTCACGCCGATCATCCCGCTCGTCGGCCGCCGGCTCGCGCGCCCGACGACGATCGCGGGCCACGCGCTGCCGACCGGCACCACCGTGATGGCGTCGATCTACCTCGTCCATCGCCGCGCCGATCTGTGGCCCGACCCCACGCGGTTCGACCCCGGCCGGTTCGTCGGCAAGAAGCCCGATCCGACGCACTTCTTCCCGTTCGGCGGCGGCACGCGGCGGTGCCTCGGCATGGCGTTCGCACTCTACGAGATGAAGATCGTGCTCGCGACCATCCTCGCCACCGTCGACCTCGCGCCCGCGCCCGGCCGCCCCGTGCGGGTCGTGCGCCGCGGGATCACGTTCGCGCCGTCGGGCGGCATGCCCGTCGTCGCCACCACGCGCAGCGTCCCGCGATGACCGAGAAGCGCAACGGCATGGCCGTGGCGAGCCTGGTGCTCGGGATCATCGCGCTCGTCCTCTGCATGATCCCGATCCTCGACTGGGTGCTCGCGGCGCTCGC
>JAPLLF010001223.1 GCA_026387715.1 Pseudomonadota bacterium | reverse complement strand
CCTTCGCGTCGGTGGCCGCGGTCTCGGCCGTGAGCGACGCCATGAGTCCCATCAGCTTCGGTGCTCGTCAAAAAGGACCCACTTGTGCTCGCGAGAAGGGACCCACCCCGCGATCACAATCTTCCCTCGACGCCACCGATGCCTGAGCACCCGCTCGGCCTACCGACGCGGCCCATGCGCGCGCCGGTGGCGAGTCGTCCGCGCAAGTGGTCGCGAGCTAGGTAGCTGCCCCTCTGCCCCCTACCCGCATCCCTCTGCGTGATGCGCATCGACCTTGCGCCGACGCCCGCTACCGCGTCGTGATGGCGAGAGTCGGTGACCACGCAACCGGTGGGATCCCCCGGGCCGCCGGCAAGCCGGAGGCGCTGATCATCGGAGCGTGGCGCGGGTCAGGCGTGATGAAGGGTGGCGATGTGGAGGCCAGATCGCGGGTCACGATCGAGACGAGGCGCGGCGGCGGCGGTGGCGCGCGCCCGGAGACGAGGCGGTCCGATCATCCGATCCGATCAGACGTTGTCGTCGTTCGGCCCGAATGCGAAGCCATCGTTCCGGGATACGTCGCGGCTGGCGGCGGCCTGCGTAACGGCGGCACGATAGCGCCGGAGCACGAGCGTGAGAGCGTGAGCGCTGTCGAAGAAGGGCGTGGTGAGGTCGGCGCCCGGTTGAGGAGCGCGCATGAAGGGAGCCTCGGAGTCGAGCAGCTCGACGTGCTGCGCGAGCACAGCGACCCACGCGACCTCGATGGCGTGCTCGAGGAGCACGAGGGCCGCGAGCTCGGGCGCGTCCATCACGTCAAAGGGGGAGAGGATCGCGTGAGGATCCTCGGGCGCGCGGCGTGCAGGGCGCGGCGTGGTCATCGCGGTCCGGCAGGGATCTCGGGAGTCCGGAGCGAAGGGCCCTCGATGCGAAGCGTGTGGCAGTGGTGACAGAGGCGGCTGAGGAGCGCGCCGACCATCTCCTTCTTGCCGAGAAAGCCGTACCAGTCGTCGTACTCGAGGTTGGTCGTCACAATCGTCGTGCGACGTGAATAGCGCTCTTCCATCAGCTTGAAGAAGAGGTTCGACTGCTCAGGCCGCAGCGTCAAATACCCCATCTCGTCGATCAGCAACACATCCACGGTCATCAATCGATCCAGCAGCTTGCGGGAGGAGCGATCGGCGAGGCTCGCGTACATCTCGTCGAAGAGGTCCTGCGCCTTGACGAAGAGCCCGCGGTAGCCGTTTTGAAGGGCCTTCAGCAGGATCGCCGAAGCGAGCCCGGTCTTGCCGACGCCAGTGGGACCGATGAAGACGAGGTTCTCGTGCTTGGCCACGAAGTCGAGCTCGCCATACTGGCGCATCGCCGCGGCGTGCACGCCGGGCTGCTTCTCGAAGGGAAACGACTCCAGCGTCCAGCGCTCCGGGAGCTGGGCGCGCAGGATACGGTATTCGACGCTCCTGGTCTGCACGAGCAGATAGTGCTCGCGGAGGACGCGGGCGTAAAACTCCGCATAGCTCGGCTTCGCCTTCTGCGCGCGCGCGAGCTCCCTCTCCACGATTTCTCGCAGGGGCTTGAGGCGGAGCTGCGTGAGCAGCTGGTCAATGTCGTCATTCATGGTCGTCGGGCTCCTCGTCGTGGATGATGGGCAATCGGAAGAAGTCCCCCGCGACGTGCCGCAGCACGAGGCTCTCGATGCGAGAGAGATCGAAGAGGCCGTGCGCGAGGGCGAGGGTGAGGGCTTGTTCGAGCGGCGCCTCGGGGTAATCGAGCCACATGCGGCGCAAGCGCTGGAGCGGACGGACAGCGCGCCCGGCGTGCCGTTTCTTGAGCGCGTCGACCATCGCGGCCATCGCGGGGGACGACGCCGAGAGCGCGATTTCCTCGGGCCGGAGAGCCGTCTTCGGCGCCTGCTGCCGAGCGAGCTTTCGCTCTTGCTTGTGCTCGTCGAGCATGCGTGTCTTGCCCGCGCCCTCCTCCTCACGCGCGTGCTCGCAGACCAGGCGGTGGCCATCGAAGATACGCAGTCGATCCCGGGTCTCGTGCAGCGACAGGCTGCGATCAAGCAGCCGACTGGGCACGGAGTAACGATTGTTGTGCAGGTTCACGTAGCCCGACTCGTCCACCGATCGCGTGTGAAGCTGGTAGACGTCGGGGACGTGGATCGGGAGGGGATGGAGCGCCGCGGCTTCGGCGACGAAGAGATCGATGGGGCGAGCGCCAAGGCGCTTCTTGACGGTGCCGTTGACCTTCGTGCACCAGGCGCGCAGCTGCGCGTTGAGGTCGGGGAGGTCGGCGAAGGTCCGGCCGGCGTAGAAGTTCCGCTCGATGAAATCAAACCGACGCTCGACGTGGGCCGATCGGTTGGCGTCCCCGAGCTCGTGCGCGATGAAGTGGAATCCGAAGCGCTTGCCAAAGGCCACCATCTCCGGCGCGATGACGGCGTTCTTGCCCGTGCCGCTCGCGACGACGATGCTGGCGTTGTCGAGCATGCAGGCGTCGGCGGCGCCCTCGAAGGCGACGATGGCCTCGGTCAGAAACACCTTCGCCCAGAAGCGATTCCAGACGGGGTACACCTGCGCGTAGCCCACGGTGGAATGGCACATCACGAGGCTTGCGCACTGGAGCTTCCGGAGCTTTTCGGCCACGAGCACGGTGTGCGGCGAGGTGTCGTGTTGCATCTCCTGACCCGGCGCGAAGTGGTACGTGCCGGCCGGCTTCTTCGCCTCTTGACCGAGGCCGCGGCGCCGGCAGAAGGCCGTCAGTGTGCTGTAGGACAGCTCGACGTGGGCCGCTGCGAGCTCCTCGTGGACCCGCACCAGGTTGCCTTTGCAGTGGAGAAACAAGGTCCGGATCTGCGCTTCGTGCGGCTCGGCCAGCTCGACGCGCTCGAGACTCGGCACGTCCGCGCTCCCCGAGCGGAGCACGCGGCGGATGGTCTTGCGCGACACTTCGAGCGTGCGCGAGATGATATGCAATCCGTGGCCCTTCTTGTGGAGCTCCAGAATGGCTGTCCGCGTAGCTTGGTCTCGCATCGTCAACTCGCCTCGTCCAGCAGGGCCCGTGCGGCCTCGCGCGCTCGCGTGATCGCCCGGCGGACGGCCGGCGATGCGCCCACGTCGGCATCGTGCGAGCGCGCCGCCTTCAGGCTCGTGTGCGCGCGGCCCAGCGCGCGTGTCGCCGCGTTCACGTCGCGCGTGACGGCGACCTCCAAGGGGCCCCCGGCGAGCGACTCCTTGGCACGCAGCAAGAGCCGTGGTTGCTCGGCGATCCGCGCGCGCTGCTCGGCGTCCCCCGCGCGGTAGGCGATCCACAGCGCGCCGAGCTGCCGTGTCGTCAGCCGCTCGCGCCCGATCGCCGCGACGATCTGCATCGCGTGTTCCTTGTTGGCGCGCGCCAACGGCACGAGCGATCGCATCGCGCCGTGCGGCGACACGAGCCCGTCGCGCACCGCCTTCTCGATCTCCGCAGGCATTTCCGTCGCGAATCCGAGTCGACGCGATACCCAGCTCGTGCTCCGGCCGAGCGACAGGCCGATATGCGCGAGCGTTCGCCCGAGGCTCTCGCGCAGCTCGCGCACGAGCCAGCCTTCCTCGATCGCGCTGCGCACTCGGCCCGTCGTGAGTCGATGGCAGTAGGCGAGCGCGTCGGCCTCGCTCGCGCCGAGCACGAGGACAAGGGCGGTGTCACGGCCAAGCTTCCTGAGCGCGCGCACGCGTCGGTAGCCGTCGATGACGACGCGCTGTCCGTCGTCGCGGACGACGATGAGCACGGGGTGCTGCTGCCCGCTGACGCTGAGCGACGTCATCAGCTCCGCCTCGGCCTTCGCGTCGCGCGCGCGAAGATGCGCGAAATCGAGCGCGAGCAGCCGCAGCTCCATCTCCGTCGTGCCGAGCGCCAGGGGCGTGTCCATCACGCGGAGAGAGAGACCATGCGCGCGGGCGCGAATGCCATCTCGGCGCGTGACACTTC
>JAPLLF010001264.1 GCA_026387715.1 Pseudomonadota bacterium | reverse complement strand
GCCCGCATCTTCCGCACGCGCCAGCCGCTGCCGTTGGCAGGGACCTCGAACGCCTCACCGTTGATGTTGAATGCTAGCTCGGACATTTTCATCTCTCCCTTTGATAGATATGGGCGAGCTGGAGCCGAGTTCTCGCGGCGTGAGCGGATCTCGATCGTCGCGACCGCGGAAATCCGGTGAGGCATCAACGAGATCGAGCACCGCGATCAACGCGACGGCGATCGTTAGATCGAACGTGGACGATCAACGCGCCGATTCTCGGCACGTCGGTTGCGCGATGGGTCGATCTTCGCGTGTGACCGCGGATCGATCGACTGACCCGAGACACGACCTCGGATCGTCGCGACTGGTCCGAAAGACGGCCACGATTGGCCCTCGGACTTGCCCGCGCGCTGCTCAAGCACCCCGAATCGGGGGCGAGTGGCTTCGACGGAACGCGGTGACGGGAACGGCGCGGGGCTTCCCCGCACGAGACTCGATCGAACGGCCTGTCGCGCTACGGAAGCCCCTTCTCGATCTTCTCGCGCATCACATCGAGCAGCACGAGCGTCTCTTCGGCCGCGCGATTGTCGTACTCGATCTCGTCCGCCTGGCACACGATCAACGCGTGCTCCTGTTGGACTTCGAGAACGTCGATCGCCGCGAGGGCGAGCAGCTTGGAACGGTGTTGTAGGTCGCCCATCAGTTGCTCGTTCACGAACATGCGCGCCCACTCGATCTCGTAGGCCGTCTCGTTCATGGTCGCGCGGAGCAGACAGAGGCGGTGAAGCGCGGCCTGCCAGCGCTGCGCGGACTGGCGCCGCTCCTCATCAGGGTGCGCGAGCTCGATCGAAAGCGAAAGGGTGTGCGATTGCGGTTGAGTCGTCATGGTCGTTCCTTCGAGTGGTTCAGGGCATCCCGACGCGTGCGCCCACCGCGTCCGGTACCCAGAGAAGCGACAGCACCGTCCCGTAGTCGGGGCGGCACGTCGCATGTTCGATGATGTCCTCGTTCGACGTCGTGCCGAACCAGGCGCGTGCGGGGACGGGCTGATCGCGTTCGTCGAGTTTGCCGGTTGCGTGGAAGTCCCACGCGATCGAATCCCGGTGAAGCCGGCGCCCGTCGCGAATCTTGCGGGTGAACGTCGCGCTACGCGTGGACCACTGGACGACGCCATCTTTCGCGAACACCGCCGCGCAGCGCTCGCTCGATAGCTCCACGAACCGGCGCGCGCTCGCGAGGATCGAGACGTCGTATTCCTTGGTGATCTGCCACGGCACGTCCAGCGAGACCGGCGACACCTCGCAACGCTTGCGAAGTAGGAAGTCCGGCAAGAGCACGGCGCTGCCGAACGCGTTCGATCCGATCTCGTACGCGCATGGCTCCTTGGCGCCGCTGCGTACCCACTTCGGCTTGCACAGCATCGTCGCTGCCAGCGATGGGTGTTTCTTCAGGAAGTGATAGATCTCGTGCGCGATCGCGAACCGTCGCGCGCCGGACTCCGTGATGCGCTCCGACAGGACGATCTGGACGAGGTCGCCGAGTCGGATCAGCTGCGCCGAGGCGCCGTCGAGATCCGCTTCGACGATCTCGATCCCGAGGTCGTAGGCCCATGCCTCGGGCCGGATGTCGTCTCGCGTCTTCACGCCGTACTCACGCAGGAACCACCAGGCGTCGAACCACCCTTGCGTGATCGCCTCGTGCTTACGCATGCCTACTCCTTGGTGGAGCGGTTCTCCATGGTCTGGATCATCCGCCGCAGGTCGTTGTCGCTGAGCGTGTCGAGGTGGCGGTGCGCGAACTGCGCTTCGGGCCCCCACTTCTCGACGAGCGAACCGAACAGCGTCTCGAGCAAGGCACGCGGCATCGCGCGAAGCCGTGCGGTGATGGGCTCGGCCTTCTTGATCGGCGGGACCGTCTTCGGGAGCCGGTTGCGCCGATACTCCGCCGCGCGGACCTGGATCGAGGCGGCGACGCTCTCGGCCCACCGCATGTCCTCCGGCGTCACGTGGCCGTCCTGCATCTCGAGAAGCCCGACCTCGCGCGTGATCATGTCGAGCGTGTGGCTGTCCCTGTCTGTGTCCTTCTTCATGGTCATGCTCCTTAGGCCCGCAGCCTCGTGGCGAGCTTGTTGTCGATCTGGTGGCGCACGATCCGCCGCAGGCGGCCATACGCGTTGTGATAGGTGCGGCTCCTCATCCTCGCGTGCTCGAGGACCTCATCCTTGGTCTCGCAACCCGCGCTGTACGCGTCGAGGAGGCGAAGCACATCCTTGTCCTTCGCGGCGAGCGCGCGGACCTGCGCCACCGTCTCGCTCGTGTACACGCGCGTGACCGGCGCCTGGTCGTCGCTGAGCAGCTCCGACGCATCGCACTCGGCGATCTCCGACGCAGCGGTCTCGTCGCCGAGCGCATCGTGATGGTGCGCGAGTGCGTGCTTGCGATGCTTGTCCGCGCGACCCTCGATCGTTCGGACGAGGTGGTGCGCGAGCGAACACTTCTCCGGATCCCAGCGCACGACGCCGAGCCAGGTGTCGCCGAGCGCATCGAGCACGAGCTCGCGGGCGTAGTAGTCGTCGACCTTGCGGCCGGCATCGGCGACGGCAAGCGCGCGCGTTCGCGCGAACTGGTTGAGGCCGGCGATCAGCTTCGCCGTCGCCTGCTTCGTGTACTGCTTGATCCAGCTCTCGGTCGGGGTGAACGGCGCGTGGTTATCTTCGGTGTTGCTGTCGATCGGGTCCCGCCCAGTTGCTGTGGCGGTGGTCGTTGGTTCCTGCATGCAGCTCCCTTCTTACTGATGACCTTATCGAAGGGATCTGACACTGAACACAAGGCCAGGTTGACAACCGGTTGGAACCTAAACGGGAGTGCCGGGATCGACACCTGCGCGGCGCATTTGGCGATTGCGCAGTCTGGCAATCCGGACTTCGCTGCAGGCGTTGTCAGCCAGGCGGTGTACGTTTGCGACGCTGTGACGATCACGGGGTGGGTAAGGGGAGTTGGTGGCGCTTGTCGCAAGACGGATCGTTCATGGCCTACCTGGAGCAGCAGGTTGCGATGT
>JAPLLF010000133.1 GCA_026387715.1 Pseudomonadota bacterium | reverse complement strand
CGCCGTTCGTCTACTACATCTCGTTGACCGGTGTGACCGGGGTCAAGGCCGCCGCGACCGTCGACCCGGCGCGGCTCGACGCGATCCGCGAGGCCGCGGGCGCGCCGGTCGCCGTCGGGTTCGGCATCCGCACGCCGGCCGACGCCGCGCGGTTCGCGACGATCGCCGACGGCGTCGTCGTCGGCTCCGCGCTCGTCGATCGCGTGGCCGACGGTGCCGCCGCCGTGGCGGCCGACGTGCGCGCGCTCGCCGCGGCGATGGTTCGCGCTCAGTCGTAGCTGTAGACGATCACGTAGCGGATGGTCGTCGTCGACTTGCCGGTGCGGAGGCCGATGTGGTGGCCGTTGGGGCGGCTGTCGCTGCCGGCGAGGTCGATCGTCGTCAGGGCCGACTTGATGGAGCACGTCTGGTCCGCCGGCCCCGAGTAGACGCGGAGCCGATAGTCGAGGTTCGGCAGCGGCGGCACGGCCGAGCTGTCCAGCGTGCTGAAGCTGCCGTTGAAGTGCAGGAGCTCGCGCCTGGCCTGGTCGTAGCGAAAGCCGCACCCCAGGTACTCGGTCGCGTCGGTCGCCGACGCGAACACGACGTCGAAGAACGACGTGCCGGGGGCGATCGCGTCGACGGAGAAGCCGACCTCGATCGCGGTCTTCTCGCGGTTGGTGTTGAACAGCAAGATCTCGGTCGCGTCCGACGTGATGTGCAGCGCGTCGCCGCTGATGGTCAGCGTCGACAGCGCGCCCGCGCCGAGCTTCCAGTCGAGCGGCAGCCCGCCGCCGGCTCGATCGAACATCCAGTAGCGCTGGAGGTGATCGCCCGGGGTGGACGGGCGCGCGTCGCACGCGTCCGGCAGGTCGTCGGCATCCGCGTTGGCGGTCCCCTCGTTCGCGACCGTCGGGCACGGATCGCAGGCATCGCCGACGTGGTCGCCGTCCCTCGTCGTGCTGATCGGGGTTCGCCGCGTCGGGGCAGTTGTCGCTGACGTCGGGCACGGTGTCGGCGTCGCGGTCGCCGGGGGGCGCGTCGACGAGCCGCGCGTCGTGCTGCACGCCATCGCCGACGACCCCCGCGTCGGGATCGAGCACGCCGGTGCCGGTGAAGCCGCAGGCGGTCAGGAGCGTGAGGATCCCGCCCTTGAGCGGGGAGGTCCTCACGGCTTCCCGCAGAACGGATCGACGGTGAAGCCGGGCTCGACGGTCATCGGGCCGGTGCCGCCGTAGGTCGCGCGCGTGGCCGACGTGAGCTCGCGGGCGGTCGCGATCTCCCGGAGCACGTCCGCGCCCTCGTTGGCGACGCGGGCGTAGCTGGCGTAGTCCACCGTGAAGAGCCCGAAGCGCGGCACGAAGCCCTCGGCCCACTCGAAGTTGTCCGTCAGGCTCCAGTGGTAGTAGCCGCGCAGATCGACGCCCTCGTCGCGCGCGCGGGCGGCGGCCTCGAGGATCCGCACGATGTTCTCGCCGCGACGCTTGCCGGTCTCGGTCGCGATGCCGGCCTCGGTGATCGCGAGCGGCAGGGTGGGGTAGCGGCGCGCGAACGCGACGATGATGTCGTGGAAGCCGTCGGCGTAGCCCTCGTAGCCCATGCGCGGCACGCAGTAGGTCGGATCCGGGGCGGGCAGGCACGCGCCGAGATCGAAGCCGCCGATGCACGGCGTGAGGCTGACGGGCGGTCCGATCAGCGGGCTCGCGCCGGTCACGCCCGCGCGGAAGTAGTACTGCAGGCCGAGCCAGTCGACGGTGCCGGCCCACTCGGGGTGCGTCTCGTCGCTGGCCCCGTCGAGGTTCGCGTCGAACGAGCCGTTCATCGCCGCGTCGACGAAGAGGTAGTGGAAGATGTAGATCAGGCGATCGCGCGCGGCGAGGTCCTCCGGATCCGTCGACGCGTGGTTGTCGCGGGTGGCCTGCCAGTCGGCGACCGCCATCGAGAACCCGACCGACGCCGCCACGCCGTCGCCGTCGGCGTCGACGGTGTCGTGGAGCTTGAGCGCGTGATAGATCGCCGCGTGCGCCGCGATGTAGTCGCGCACGACGGGGATGAACGCCGAGATGTTCGTGATCGTCGTGACGCCCGGCGGGAAGAAGCCGATGCCGTACGACGCGAGCAGGTAGTTGATCGGCTCGTTGACCGTGCCCCACTCGTCGACGAGATCGCCGAACCGCTCGCCGAGCAGCGCCGCGTGCTCGGCGAGCTGGGCGACGACGAGCGGTCCACCGACGGGGTGACCGAACCCGCACAGGTTCGTGTCCGACGGCCCCCCAGGGCAGCTGATCGCGCGCGGATCGCCCGTCCACGTCGGGTTCGAGAAGTGATGCACGGTGACGAGCGGGTGGATGCCCTTCGCCTTGAGGGCCTCGAGTTGCGCGCGATAGTGCGCGATCGCGGTCTCGTCGATCACGTCCTTCTGCGGCTCGATGCGCGCCCACTCGATCGAGAAGCGATAGCTGTCGACGCCGAGGCCCGCGACGAGCTCGACGTCGTCGAGCGCCTTGCTGTACCCACGTGTCGCGTCGCCGACGAACGTGCCCTTGCCCAGGCCACCGTCGGCCACCGGCTGGGTCCACGCGAACCAGTCGGTGTTGGCGTTCATGTCCTCGATCTGCGTCGCGGCGGTCGCGACCCCGAAGCGCCAGCTGCCCTTGCCCGCGTCGCCCGCGAGCGGGCCGAACGAGCCGAACGAGATCGACGGGGGTGGGTCATCTCCGCCACACGCCGCGACCAGCACGAAGACGAGAACAAGGCCGACACGCATGACGAGCACTCTATACCGCCGTTGACAGATCTGATCGCGCTCGTATAGTGCGCACCCCATGCAGCCGAAGAAGGACGTCGACGCCAAGCCCTACGTGGTGCGCGTCCTCGAGCTCCCGACCCACCGCCGGTTCGAGATCGGGCCCGCGCTCGTCGGTGAATGGCTCAAGGGGATGCCGATGCGCGACGTGCTCGGCGCGCCCGATCCTGATCCCGACGCGGGCGACGGCATCGCCGAGCTCGATCTCTACGCGGACCCGACCCACGTGTTCGCGTCCGGCACGTTCGACGGCAAGTTCCGGGTCGCCTGCAGCCGCTGCGTCGAGCCGATGGCGATCGAGATCCACGAGAAGCTCCGCGTGACGTTCATGCCCGCGAGCGAGATGCCCGACGACGACGCCGACGCCGCCACCGAAGGCGAGGACGGCGAGGAGGTCCCGGCCGACGATCTCGACGTGTTCCCGTTCGACGGCGAGCGCGTGGACCTCGAGCCGCTCTTCCGGGAGCAGTTCGTGCTCTCGCTGCCATACGCCCCCCTGTGTCGCGAGGACTGCAAGGGTTTGTGCCCTCAGTGCGGAATCGACCGTAATTCGGCTAGTTGCACCTGCGAAAAGCCGATCGATCCGCGTCTCGCGCCACTCGCGGGCTTGAAATTACCTTCGTAGCCTGGCATTAAAGGCGCCCTTCCGAGGTTTCCTATGGCTCTCCAAAAACGACGCCGCGGCCCAGCCCGCACCGCTCAGCAACGCTCCGCCTGGAGCCGTAAGTCTGGACTCAACCACATGGCCGTCCAGGCCTGCTCCAACTGCAGCGCTCCGCGCATCCCTCATCGGGTGTGCATGAGCTGCGGGCAGTATGGTGGCGAGACGATCGTCGTCAAGAAGTCCGCCGAAGCCGAGTAGCTCGCCGATGGCCACCCGGGTGGTCGTCGACGCGATGGGCAGCGACTCCTGCCCTGGACCAGAGGTCGCGGGAGCCCTGCGCGCACTGCGTGCAGGTGATCTCGCGTCGCGGATTCACATCACGCTCGTCGGCGATCGCGAGCGCATGCGACTCGATCCTGCCGAGGGGCTCGAGCTCGTCCACACGACCGAGGTCGTGACGGCGAACGATCACCCGGCGCAGGTGTTTCGCACCAAGCCGCGATCGTCGATGCGGCTGGCGATCCAGCGCGTGGTCGACGGCCAGGCCGATGCCGTCGTGTCAGCTGGCCACAGCGGGGCGATGCTCGCCGCGTCGATCTTTCTGCTCGGGAGGATCCCGGGGATCGAACGCCCCGCGATCGTCACGGCGATCCCGACCCCTGCGGGGCCCGTGGTGCTGTGCGATGCGGGCGCGACCGTCGAGCCCAGGCCGTCGATGCTCGCGCAGTTCGGGGTGCTGGGGGCAGCGTACGCGCGTGGCATGTACGGCCTCGTGAGGCCACGCGTCGGCCTGCTGTCCAATGGCAGCGAGCCGACCAAGGGCACCGAGCTCACCCGGGCCGCCCTCGCGCTGCTGGGCGAGGCGCGTGGCGACTTCGCGTTCGTCGGCTACGTCGAGGGCCACGACCTGTTCGCGGGCATCGTCGACGTCGTGGCCACCGATGGCTTCACGGGCAACATCGTGCTCAAGACCTGCGAGGGCAGCGCGCTGGGCTCGACCTACGCCGAGATCGGCGGCGCACTGCTGGCCGGCGTGACCCGACCCGTGATCATCGCGCATGGGCGCAGCGACGAGGTGGCGATCGCGCAGGCCATCCGTGGCGCGGCCCGCTTCGCCTCGATCCCGCTGATCTCGATCTGAGACCGATCTCGATCTGAGGCGTACCGGGATCAGTCGATCGATCGGCAGATCCACGGCTCCTCGTCGTCGAGGAGGTCGAAGCGAGGCATGGGGATCAGCTTCTGCGGAACACGCTGGATCACCTTCACCGTCGCCGTCAACGTCAACGGCAACGTCGGCTCGGTCACATGCTCGGTTCGAATCGGTTGCATGCCCCGATCGAGGTGCAACGCCTGTGCTCACCGACGGCGACGTGCGTCATCGCGAATCCTGGCCGCGGGAGCGGGCGACTGAGAAAATGACGCAGTGAGGTGCGCAACGGGTTGCGCGTCCGCTGCGTCACCCCTCGACGATGCGACAGCGGCCACCCATCGCCGCCGGCTTGAACAGCGACTTGCCGAGCAGGAGCCGCGCGGCCTCCAGCACGCCCTCCGTGACCGCAGGGTGCGGGTGGACGCACCGCTCGATCGCGTCGAGGGTGAGCCCCTGGCCGATCATCAACGCGACACCCTGGATGGCGGTGCCGGCCTGGGGGCCGACGACGCGGAGCCCGAGCAGGCGGCCGTCGCGGCGCGCCAGGAGCTTCACGAAGCCATCCGGCGCGCGCATCGCGAGGTTGCGACGGTTCAGTGAGTTCTCGACGATCGCGGCGCGATAGCCGATCCCGGCGGCCTTCGCCTTCTGCTCGTCGAGCCCGACCGCGCCGACCTCGGGAGACAGGAAGTAGATCGCCGGCTGGGCCTCGTGGACGATCGACGGCGGGTCCATCCCGTACATGTCCTCGACCGCGTGGCGCCCCTCGAGCTCGGCGAGGTTCGCCAGCATGAGCTCGGGGGTCACGTCACCCGCCGCCCAGATGTGCGGGGCGGTCGTGCGCGTACCATCGACGTTCTTGATGCCGCCCCCGTCGCTCAGCTCGACGCCGGCGAGGTCGAGCCCGAGCCCGGTGGTCGCCGGCGCACGGCCGGTCGCGACGAGCACGCGATCGTACTGCGTCATCTGCTTCGCACCCTCGGCGTCGATCCAGGTGACGTCGACGCCGGCACCGTTGGCGACGATCGTCTCGAGCTTGGCCTTGCGATGCACCTGCACGCCGATCTCGGTGAACCGCTTCGCGACCACCGCCGCGACGTCCTCGTCCTCGAACGGCAAGATCCGCGGCTGGCGATCGAACAGCTCGACACGGGTGCGGCCGAGGTGCGCAAAGATCGTGGCGTACTCGCAGCCGACGATCCCGGCCCCGACGATCGCCAGCCGGCCGGGCAGGTTCGCGCCGCGCTCGATCTGGTCGCTCGTCACGATCCGCTCGCAGTCGACCACGAAGCTCGCCGGCACGCGCGGCTTGCTGCCGACGGCGATCAGGAAGCGATCGGCGGTGATCCGACGCTCGCCGACCACGATCGTGTGCGGATCGACGAAGCACGCCCGCCCGCGGACGTGCTGGATCAGCGGCAGCGCGGCGAGTTGACGCTCGAGCAGGCTGGTGGCCTGGCCGCATGCCGCCTCGACCTCGGCGCGCACGGCGGGCCAGCTCGCGACGAGCGCGCTGCCGTCGTATCCACGATCGGAGCGGCGCGCGCGCGCGAAGTCACCCGCGAGGTGCCACAGCGTCTTGCTCGACAGCGCGCCGTCGATGATCCCGGCGCCCCCGAGCGGGCCGCCGTCGATCAGCGCGACTCGCTTGCCGAGGTCCGTGGCACGGATCGCCGCGGCGATCCCCGCCGGGCCCGCGCCGATCACACACAGATCGACGTCACTCATGGGTTCTCCATCTCGATCTCGATGTCGTCGGGCTTCTTGTCGTCGGGTTTCTTGTCGTCGGGCTTCTTGTCGTCGGGCTTCACCTCGTCGGGCTTCACCTCGGGTGTCGGCTCGGGTTTCGGCTCGGGGGGGCAGCCATTGCACTTGTCGAGCGTGTCGGGGATGCCGTCCTTGTCGTTGTCGACGTCGGGGCAACCATCCGCGTCCTCGAAGCCGTCGACGTCCTCGGGGTCCGCCGGGCACTTGTCGAGCTCGTCGGTGATGCCATCGCCGTCGCGATCGGCCGGGCTCGCCGGGACGGGCTTGCGGCCGCCGGTCGCCACGCGCACGCCGATCAGCGCGCGGCCGTCGGGGGCTCCGAAGCCACCGCCGATGCCGAAGCCGGCGATGCCGAACACGTCGACGCGTGCGTTCGCCGCGACCCGGACGCCGAGGTCGAGCTCGTAGGGATCGGTGTTGACGTGAGCGAACGGCGCCGCGGCCGCGGTCGCCGCGGTGAAGCCGAGGTCGACCTCGAGGTGCGCGGCGTCGACGCGGTAGCCCACCGCGAGCCGGAGCCGGAGCTCGTCGTCGACGACGAGGTCGCCGAGCCGCGCCGGCGAGCGGGCGAGGTAGCCGAGGTTCGCGGCGAGCCGCAGATCACCACGCGCCTGCGAGATCGCGAGCTCCGGGGCGAACGTCACGCCGCCGTCGCCCGCGTAGCCGGTGTCGCCGCTGGTCGGCAGGCCGAGCGACACGATCGCCGCGATGCCCGGGCGGATCACGAACTTCGGGGCGAGCCGCAGGTCGCCGATCGTCGCCGAGGTGAGGGTGTCGAGCATCATGTCCGCGGGGGCGCTGCGCGATTGCGCGTAGATCAGCGGGAGCTCGGCGCCGATCGAGAGCCACGATGCGACGCCGACCGAGCCGACGAGCCCGCCGCCGACGCGCGTGCCGACGAGCGAGCCGACGCGCTCGCCGGTCGTGGTGTCGTAGATCGTGAGCGGATCGTTGGCATAGCCGAGATAGGTGCCGACGTTCCACGCGAGCACGCCGGGCGAGTCCGCCCACTCGACGCCGAGCAGGCCGTCTCGATCGGTCGCGATCCGCAGCCGCTCGATCGGGAACCGCTCGGAGCCGCCCGCGAGCTGCGCGTGGGCGGGCCCGGCGAGCAGCACGACCGCGAGGCTCGCGAGGACCGTCCACGTGCGGCGGCGGCGGACGATGCCGAGCAGGCTCGCGAGCGCGACCACGAACCCGGATCCGCCGGCACCGGCGCCGGCATCACAGCCGCCGCCGCGCACCCCGTAGTGCGGGTCGGTCGGCTCGACGATCGGGCCCTCGACGATCGTCGTGACCCTCGCCGAGTTGTTGGTGTCGACGAGGTCGATCGTCGTCGCCGCGACGTAGGCGACGTTCTCGATCTGCCCGGCCACGCCGGGCGCGATCAGCACGACCGCGAGCGTCGACGAGGCGCCGGTGGCCAGCGTCGCGAGCGTGCACGTGGCCTTGAGCTGGGTCGAGGTGCAGGTCCAGCCGGTGCCGGTCGC
>JAPLLF010000555.1 GCA_026387715.1 Pseudomonadota bacterium | reverse complement strand
GCAGCTGGTCGTGCGTGCCGCGGGCGACGATCTTGCCCTGATCGAGGACGACGATCTGATCGGCGTCCTTGATCGCGGCGACCCGGTGCGAGATCAGCACCGCGGTGCGGCCGGACATCACGGCGCGCAGGCTCTTGAGGATCATCCGCTCGGTCTCGGCGTCGACCAACGACAGCGAGTCGTCGAGGACGAGGAGGCGCGGCTTGGCGGCGAGCGCGCGGGCGAGGGCGACCCGCTGGCGCTGGCCACCCGAGAGCGTGATGCCACGCTCGCCGACGATCGTCGCGAGCCCCTCGGGCATGCGCGCGAGGTCGCGGGCGAGGCCGGCGGCCTCGGCGGCGGCGATCACGGCCGGATCGCCCGACAGGTCCGCCAGCGCCGCGGCGCCGATCACGTGCTCGAGTTCCTTCTGGCGCGCGGCCGGGATGGCGCTCCCACGGCCGGAGCCCATCGCGATGTTGTCGGCGATCGTCGTGGAGAACAAGAAGGCCTCCTGCGGGGCGTAGCCGATCTGGGCGCGCGCGCTGGCGAGCGGCAGGGTGGTGACGTCGTGGCCGTCGAGGAACACCGTCCCCGCGGGGACCTGGATCAGGCGGCACATCGCGTCGACGAGCGTGCTCTTGCCGGCGCCGGTGCGGCCGACCACTGCGGTCACCGTGCCAGGCTCGAGCGTGAAGGTGACGTCGTCGAGCAGCGCGCGGTCGCCGACCTTGAGCGTCAGGTGCTTGATCTCGACGCGCGCCGGCAGGTCGGACGCGGGCAGGGCCGGGGCCGTGCCATCGGGGATGTCCGATTTCTCGGCCTGGATCGCGACGAGCCGGAGCCACGAGGCCCGACCCCGCTGCACGAGGGCGAGCATCCAGCCGAGCGTGAGCGTCGGCCAGATCAGGCGCGCGATGTAGCCCATCATCGCGATGATCTCGCCCTTGGACATCTCGGCGCGGACGAGCGCGCGCCCGCCGAACAGGATCAGGATGCCGATGCCGAGCGCGGCGAGCGTGTTGAGCATCGGGCCGAGCGTGTTGCGGACCCGCGCCGCCTCCATGTTGCGCTGGAGGAGCTTCTGGCTCTGCGCGACGAAGCCCGTGCGGCGCACCTCCTCGAGCCCGTAGGTCTTGATGACCTGGATCGCGCCGAGATCCTCCTGCAGCTTGCCCGACAGCGCGCCGAGCTCGGCCTGGGTCTCGCGCATCGTCGAGAAGATCCGCTTGCTCATCGCCTGACCGACGATGTAGATGAGCGGGAACGGCAGGATCACCCACAGCGTGACGATCGGGTCGTGCACGAGCATCGCGCCGAGCACCGAGACGAACGCGACCCCGGCGTTCGCGAGGCTGAGGATGCCGAACCCCCACATCGCGCGCACGATCTGCACGTCGTTGGTCAGGCGCGACATGACGTCGCCGGTCGAGTGCGTGCGGAAGTAGCCCGGCGACAGGGACAGAAGGTGGCCGAACAGCTGGGAGCGGAGATCGTACTCCGCCGCGCGGGCGGCGTTGAAGATCAGGATGCGCGAGACGATGCGGGTGAGCGCGGTGATGATCGCGAAACCAGCGCCGAGCGCGACGTAGCTCAGGATCGTGCTCTGGGGCTTCGAGCCGAGGCCATCGATCGCGTAGCGGGTCAGCTCGGGGACGCCGAGGTAGGCCACGTTCGTGATGACCAGCATCCCGACCCCGAGCGCCATGGGGCGACGGTACGGCTTGAGGAACCCGAGCGAGCTCGGGAGGGGTTCGGCCGGGTCGGGCGCGGGCATCGGATCCGGCGCACGCTATCACTCACCCGCCCCCACGTCCGGCGCGCCGACCTGCCTGTTAGCGCAGGAATGTGTCGAGATCGAACGTCAGATCTTCCTCGCGTGTCTCCATGCCCGCGACGCTTCGCCACGACCTGGTGACGCCGCACGCCTGGCAGTACGCGATGTCGCGCCCCCCGGAGCGCCCCAGGATGCTGTACCGGAGCACGGCCTGCTCTTTACAGGCCGTGCATTCGTGGAGGTAGACGTCGCCCCGCTTGAAACCACGCTTGGTGAGTCGGCGTTCGAGCGCTTCGAGATCTTGCACGGCCATCCCCACGATGGTCTCACGACTCCAATCACCGGACCCCCGGCGTTGTGCCAGACCCGGTCACCTCGGTATGGTTTACGCCCGGGCGGGACTCATGGCCGATCTGTCTTCTCTCCTCGCAGTTCTCGAGCACGATCCCGACGATACGCAGGCGCTCGATGCGCTCGTGTCGGCAGCGAACACCACCGCGCCCGAAGTTCGGGCGAGTCGGTTCGCCAACAGTCGAAAGGTCGTGGGTGGTCGCGGCCGCCCCGACACGGTCGTGCGCATGCTCGATGCCGAGCTGGCGGTCACCACCGAGCTCGATCGCAAGGCCGATCTGCTGCTCGAGAAGGGCATGGTCCTCGACGGTGACCTGCTCGACGTGCCCGCGGCGCGCCACGCGTTCCAGGAGGTCCTGCAGCTCCGGCCCGACGACGCGATGGCGAAGGAAGCGCTCGACGAGATCGAGCTCGGCGCGCAGAACTGGCAGAAGTTCGCCGAGAAGTTCCTCCTGGAGGCGCACGGGTCGACGGACCGCAGCCTGCAGACCGGGCTGTACATGTCGGCGGCCGAGGCGCACGTCCGCTACGCGCCCGAGGGGGTCGAGGCGGAGACGCACCTCCGCACGGCGCTCGACGTCGATCCGAAGAATGCCAAGGCGGCGTTCCACCTCGCGCGCCTGCTCCGGCGTGCCCAGCGCTGGGGCGATCTGACGCGGCTCCTCGAGGAGCGCGCCGCGCAGGCGCCGACGACCGAGGAGCGCGTGTCGTCGTTGCTCGCGTTGTACGTGGTCGCGCGCGAGCAGCAGGAGCCGGCGATGGCCGAGGCCGCCATCCGTCGAGTGCTGGCGCTCGATCCGGGCCAGCCCCAGGCGCTGCGTGCCGTCGGTGACGTGCTCGCCGCGGCGGGCAACTGGAAGGATCTGGTCGCCGTCTATCAGGCCGCGATCAAGGCGCGCGGCGGCGACGACGATCTCGGCATGTTGCTCCAGGTCGGCATGATGCTGTGGCGCCACCTCGACGATCTCGATCAGGCCGAGGACTTCTTCCGGCGCATTCGCAAGATCGATCCGTCGCACCCGGCGGCGCTCGACTTCTATCGCGCGTACTACCCGGCCAAGGGCGAGAACGCGAAGCTGATCGCCATGCTCAAGCAGGTCGAGAAGGCGCCGGCGTCGCCGGCCGGCCTCGTCGACAACGGCGTCCCCCAGGCGCCGGCCGATCCGCGTGGAACCGGTGGGCAGTCGCGGCCGATCAGCATGGAGATCGCGGAGCTGTCCGAGGCGCAGAACAATCCCGAGAAGGCGATCGAGGCCTGGAAGCAGCACCTCCGACAGGATCCGACCTCGACCCAGGCGCGCACCGCATTGCAGCGCCTGTACCGCAAGACCGAGAAGTGGAACGCGCTCCTCGATCTGATGAAGGACGAGATCGAGAAGCTCCCCGAGAGCGAGCTGGCCGCCAAGGTCGCCAGGCTCCTCGACGTCGTCGAGATCTATCGCGACAAGCTGCGGCTCGACGTCATGGTGATCAACACCTACAACGCGATCCTCAAGCTCGATCCGGACAACCAGCGGGCGACGGACGAGCTCGCGG
>JAPLLF010000565.1 GCA_026387715.1 Pseudomonadota bacterium | reverse complement strand
CCGAGCTGGGCTACGCGCAGCTGCTGCGCGCGACGTTTCCCGGGGGCTCGATCACGGGCGCACCCAAGGTCCGGGCGATGCAGCTGATCGACGAGCTCGAGCCCGCACGACGCGGGCCGTACTGCGGCGCGCTCGGCTACTTCGCGCCGGGTGGGTTCGACCTCGCGATCGCGATCCGCATCGGGGTGATCGCGAACCAGGAGCTGCGCGTGCACGTCGGCGGCGGCATCGTCGCGGACTCGATCCCCGCGAGCGAGCTCGCCGAGACCGAGACCAAGGCCGCCGGCTGGCGCGCCGCGCTCGAGCGCCTCGCTACGGCACCTCGACCGTGACGAACGTGATCGCCTGCTCCTCGATCGGCACGCTCGAGATCGTCGTCGTGGCGGCCAGCGCCAGCGTGACCGCGATCGCCGAGGTCGTCGGGATCGCATCGGGAATCCAGGCGACGCCGTACGCGCCGGTCACGTCCTGATCCCAGGTCCGCGCGCTCGAGCCGTCGTAGAACACCGCCGACGCGGACGCCGGATCGATCGCGACCGTCGCGCCGACGACCGGCGCACCCGCACGCAAGATCCGCACGAACGCAGCCCCTTCGCCGGGGTCGAACGTGACGCCGTTGTCGAGCGTGAAGTCGAGGAAGCGCGCCTGCGAGATCGCCGGGATGGTGAGCGCGGCGCTGTACGGCATGACGGAGGGCACGATGGCGGGCCCCGTGACGCGCCACACGAGGTTCGAGCCGGTCGGCAACGTCATCGTGAACGAGCCATCGGCCGTCGTCGTCGCGGTCGCAGTCCCGAGCGTGACGGTGAGCCCGTCGGCGCCGCCGATCGCGCAGCTCGTCGCGTCGCGCGGATCGGACATCACGCACACCCGACGCTGATCGCCGCCCACCGGCGCGTCGGCGACCGGCGCATCGGGCGTCCCGTTCCCGGAGGGTCCGCCGCCCGTGGGCACGACGTGATACGGGTCATCGTTGTTGGCGGCACAACCGACGACCGCGACCAGGATCCACACGGCCCGCATTTGCCAAGGGTAAGCCAGTCACGACGCCACCGCGAGCTTTGTGAGGTGCGCGCCAAACCATACGCTAGAGTGGGTCGAGGATTTCGGTCGCCAGTCGACTCACCTCGAGAGCCTCTGCGATGAACTTCGTCATGTTGTTGCCGTTTGGTGCTGCGATCTTGCAGCTCGCCTTCGGCATCATCTTCCTCGCGATCAGCCGGGCACGCGGGTGGGCGCGCGCCCGGCTGTTCGCCGTCCTGGCGCTCACCGCGTCCTTGTATGCCTTTGCCGACATCGCCTACACGTTGCCGCACGTCGACCTCAAGGTGCTGGTCGTCGTCGTTCGGTTGAACTACTTGCTCGCGTCGATCCACTGCGCGGCATGGCTCGTGTACGCGTTCGGTGCGGGCGAGTGGCGTCGCCTCTCCCGTCGACTCCATGCCTTGATCGGCGTGACCGTCCTCGCGGCGAGCATCGGGCAGATCCCAGGGGTGCTCGACGCCGGAGGGAGCGACGTCCTCAAGGTCCCACCCTACGGCGCCTACCTCGTCCCCAGGGTCACCTGGTTCGCCGAGATTTTCGGGGTGTGGCTGCTCG
>JAPLLF010001086.1 GCA_026387715.1 Pseudomonadota bacterium | reverse complement strand
GAGCAACGCCGGCACCAACGGCGCCAAGGGTGGCGAGGGCTGGTCGTCGTGCACCTCGTGTCATCCCGACGGGCTCACCGACAACGTGACGTGGGTGTTCGGCTCGGGGCCGCGCCAGACGACGTCGCAGGACGGCACGTTCTCGCACGGCGCCGGCGCGCAGAAGCAGCGGGTGATGAACTGGACCGGCATCTTCGACGAGCACCACGACTTCGAGCGCAACACGCGCGACGTCTCGGGCGGGCTCGGCGTGATCACGACCGCGCCGACGCTCGCCGACTGCGGCCAGCTCGACAAGGAGACCCCGGTCCCGCTCAACCCCGGCGGCACCGCGATCGGCGGCCTCCAGAAGCCGCTCAAGGAGCTCGCCGACGACGCGACGACGGCGACGTGCGGCCACAAGGACTGGGATGACATCGACGCGTTCGTCCGGACGATCCAGCCGCCGCACGCCGCGGTCGCGGACGCCGCGGCGATCGAGCGCGGGCGCGCGGTGTTCACCGAGGGCAACTGCGCCAAGTGTCATGGCGGTGCGGGGTGGACGGCGTCGCGCGTGTTCTTCACGCCGAGCGGGAGCGGCAACTCCACGCTCGCCAGCACGCCGTTCACCGCGCCCGCGTTCTTTCCGGCGACGTGGACGTACGCGCCGCGCAACGCGCTCGGTGGGCAGCCGGTGATCGTCGCCGACGCGACCGGCCCCGACGAGCCCGCCGCGGTCGGCATCGGGCAAGCCGCGTGCGTGCTCCGCAACGTCGGCACGTTCGGCATCCCCGGCGACGCGACCGCGACCGACGCGCTCGAGCAGCGACCGCTCGCCGGTGCGCTCGTGCGTGCCCAGGGACGCGGTGGCTACAACATCCCGTCGCTGTACGGGCTGGCGCTCGGCGCGCCGTACCTGCACCACGGGCAGGCGTCGACGCTGGACGCGCTGTTCACCGACACGCGGTGGCAGTTCCACACCAACGCGGGCAACGCCAACTTCAGCGTCGCCCTCGGCGGGGGCACCAAGCTCGTCGACCTCGTCGCGTTCCTGCGGTCGATCGACGCGACGACCCCCGAGATCGCGATCCCGACTGACATCGCCAGCGGTGGCAGCTTCGACGCCTGTCCGTGACTTTGGTAAGGTGAATCACAAATGGTTCGTGATTCCACTGGAGTGAGCCTCGTTCCAAGAGTTCGTCTGAGTCGATTTCTGGAAAAATACGGTCGGAGTAGAAAATCCTCCGATGGGCACGGAGCCGCATCGCCGCCATCATGGGCGTCATGCAGATCCTCGTGGTGGATGGTGAGAAGGGCGAGCGTCGGGCGATCGTGGAAGCGATCGTCGAGCTCGAAGGGGTCGCGGTTCAGGGTGCGGTCGCCGATCACGCGAGCGCGCTGCGCGCGATCGCCGAGTGGCCACCGGACGTGGTGATCACCGGCACCACCCTCCTGGACGGTGACGGGATGCGACTCGTCGAGGCGGTTCGCAGCCGCGAGCACATGCCGGCGATCGTCGTGATCGGTCACGACGCGTCGCGCGCCGAGTGGAAGCGCCACCTCGATGCCGGCGCCGATCGCTTCGTGGAGTGCGAGCCGGGCTTCGAGGAGCTGCGCGCGGTGGTCGGCTCGATGGTGACGCGGCCGAAGCCGAACCCCGCCGACGTCACGCTCAAGGTGATCGGGCGGATGGCCGTCGGGGTCGCCGACGAGGTCGCGCAGCAGCTCACGTCGATCGGCATGACGCTCGCGATGCTCGAGCGCGCCGCGGAACAAGCCCCCTTGGGGGGCGCGCCAGCCGACAAGCTGCTGTGGGGCGAGGCGCACGCGGCGGTCGAGCAGACCACGCGGCTCGTGTCGACGCTGCTCGGCTACGTGCCCGGCCAGCAAGCCGACACGACCTCGCTCGAGCTCGGCGCGCTCACGCGCTCGGCGCTCGCGCGCGCGGCGCGCCTGATCTCCCCGAAGGTCGAGGTCGCCGTCGAGATCCGCGGCGGCCTGCCGCTCGTCCGCGGCGTCGCCAGCGAGCTCGAGCAGCTCGTGCTCGACCTCGTGCTCGACGCCAACGACGCGATGCCCGACGGTGGAGATCTCCACGTGCGCGTCGCGCCGACGTCGACCTCCGCGATCCTCGTCGAGGTCGTGCACTCCGGGGCGTTCGTGGAGTACGGCGCTCGCCACGACGTGGTGACCTCGACCCTGCGCCGACACCACGCGGTGATGCGCGTCTCGCGCCGCGAGCCCGCGGGCGTCGTCGTGCGCGTGCTGCTACCGACCTGAGCCTCAGCCGTCGGGCAGCGTGACGACGAAGCGCGCGCCCCCGCCCGGTCGATCCTCGACGACGATCGACCCGCGGTGGCCGTCGACGATCCGCTTGCAGATCGCCAGGCCGAGGCCGAGGCCGGTTTCGCCCGCGCGATCGGTCGCCTCGTGCACGCCGCGCGCGAACGGCTCGAACACGCGCGCCCGCATCGCCGCGGGCACCCCGGGACCGCGATCGTCGACGACGATCCGCGGGCCCGGACCGATCGAGAGATCGACCGCGCTGCCCCTGGGCGCGTGGGCGATCGCGTTGCGCAGCAGGTTGTCGAGCACGATGGCGATCGCCTCGGCATCGACCGACGCGAAGATCGCGGGATCGACGCCGAGCTCGAGCGTCACGTCGCGGGCCGCGGCGATCGGGATCGCGTGCGCGATCGCCGACGACGCGAGGGCGTGGAGGCGCTCGCGCTCGAGGTGCAACCCCGCGGCGCCCGCGCGCGACAGCACGAGCAGCTTGTCGACGAGATCGTTCATCCGGCGCACCTCGGCGAGCGTGTCGTCGGCGACGTGCTCCCAGTGCGCGGGGTCGCGCGCCTTGCGCCGCGCGACCTCGAGCTTCGTCGAGATCACCGCGAGCGGCGTGCGCAGCTCGTGCGACGCATCGGCGGCGAACTGCCGCTGGGCGGCGACGCCGGCCTCGATGCGATGGAGCAGGTCGTTGAGCGCGCCCGCCAGGCGATCGAGCGCGTCGTCGACGCCGCCCACGGGCAGGCGCTCGTCGAGCCGCTCGCCGGTCATGCGCGACGCGCTCGCGATCACGTCGTCGAGCCGGTCGGTCGTCGCGTGGATCAGCCGACGCCCGACGACGAGCGCGAGCCCGACCCCGATCGGTCCGGCGAACACGAACGCGAACAGCGACTGCTTGATGAGCTCGACCGGCGTCTCCTCGCACCGCTCGCCGACCTCGAACGAGTAGATCGAGTACGCGAGGATCGTCCCGAACACGATCATGCCGATCGCCGTCGCGATCGCGAGCGATCGGCCGAGCCCGCGACCGAGCGGTGCCGGGTCCGTGCTCACGACTTGGGCGGCGTCTCGAGTGACAGGCGGATGCCGATGCCGCGCACGGTCTCGATCACGAGCGGGAAGCCGCCGAGCTTCTTGCGGAGGTGCGTGAGGTGGACGTCGATGACGTTGGTGCCGGGATCGAAGTCGTAGCCGAACGCCTCGCGCAGGATCTCGGAGCGGGACACGACCTCGCCGCGCCGCCGCAGCAGACAGCCGAGCAGCGCGAACTCGCGCGGGGACAGCGTGGCGTGCTTGAGCCCCGACGACACGACGAGATCATCGCCCATCACGATCGGCGCATCGTCGGCCGGCGCCCACCGCGGGCCGCCCGCGCGACGCACGAGCGCGCCGATCCGCGCGACCAGCTCGGCGAACGCGAACGGCTTCACGAGGTAGTCATCGGCGCCCTTGTCGAGCGCCTCGACGCGTGCCTCGACGGCGTCGCGCGCCGTGAGCACGAGGATCGGCACGTGGACGCGCGCGGCGCGCAGCTCCGCGAGCACCTCGAGGCCATCGCGATCGGGCAGCCCCAGATCGAGGATCATGAGATCGAAGTCGCGCCGCAGCCCGCGCTCGATCGCGGCCGCGGCGGTCGACAGCTGATCCGTCAGGTAGCCGTCCTCGCGGAGGCCCTCCGCGATCGACTCGGCGAGCTTGAGGTTGTCTTCGACGAGGACGAGGCGTGTCGGCATGGCGGCTCTGGCGCTCAGTGGGCGTCGCGCGGATCGGCCGGTGGCATGGTCTCGACGATGCGCCAGTCGACCACGCTCGACGGCTCGCGGAGGAACTCGGCCGGATCCGGATGGGCGAGCGCGTGGCGCAGCACCTCGTCCATGGTCTTGACCGGGATGACGGCGACCTCGGCGAGGACCATGTCGGGGATGTCCTTGAGGTCCTTGCGGTTGTCGTCGGGGATCAGCACCGTGGTGACGCCCGCGCGGTGGGCCGCGAGGATCTTCTCCTTTAGCCCGCCGATGGGCAGCACGCGGCCGCGCAGCGTGACCTCGCCCGTCATCGCCACCGTCTGCCGCACCGGGATGCGGAGCAGCGCGCTCGCCATCGCCGTCGCCATCGTGATGCCGGCGCTCGGGCCGTCCTTGGGGATCGCGCCCTCCGGGAAGTGCACGTGGATGTCGATCTTGTTGTGGAAGTCGTTCGACAGCCCGAACGTGCCCGCGCGCGACCGCAGGTAGCTCATCGCCGCCTGCGCCGACTCCTGCATCACGTCGCCGAGCTTGCCGGTGAGCGTCAGCTTGCCCTTGCCCGGGACGATGGTGACCTCGCTGGTCAGCAGCTCGCCGCCGAACATCGTGACGGCGAGGCCGTTCGCGAGCCCGATCTCGTCGTCCTTCTCGCGGCGCGACTCGCGATACTTCTCGATGCCGAGCCACTCGGGGAGCCGCTCGGCCGAGACCACGAACTTCGCGTCGGCGAGCTTGCCGCCGGACAGCCACTCCTTGGCGATCTTCCTGCACACCGTCGCGATCTCGCGCTCGAGGTTCCGCACGCCGGACTCCTTCGTGTAGCGATGGATGATCTGGACGAGCGCCTCGTCGGTCCACGTCACGTCGATGTCCTTGACGCCGTTGTTCTCGGCCTGCTTGCCGATGAGGTACTGCTTGGCGATCGCGACCTTCTCCCACTCGGTGTAGCCGGGGAGCTCGATGATCTCGAGGCGATCCTGGAGCGGCAGCGGGATCGCGTGCTGCTGGTTCGCCGTCGTGATGAACATCGTGTCGCTGAGGTCGTAGTCGAGATCGAGGTAGTGATCGTTGAACGTCTGGTTCTGCTCGGGATCGAGCACCTCGAGCAGCGCGCTCGCGGGGTCGCCGCGGAAGTCCATCGACATCTTGTCGATCTCGTCGAGCAGGAACACCGGGTTCTGCGAGCCGACCTTCTTGAGCGACTGGATCAGCTTGCCGGGCAGCGCGCCGATGTACGTGCGGCGGTGGCCGCGGATCTCGGCCTCGTCGCGCACGCCGCCGAGCGATTGCCGCACGAACTTGCGGCCGGTCGCGTGCGCGATCGAGCGCGCGAGCGAGGTCTTGCCGACGCCGGGCGGCCCGACGAGGCACAGGATCGGCCCGCGCTGCCGCGGCACGAGCGCCTGCACGGCGAGGTACTCGAGGATGCGCTCCTTGACCTTCTTGAGGCCGTAGTGCTCGCGCTCGAGGATCGCCTCGGCCTCGAGGATGTCGTGGCGATCCTCCGTCTTGTCTTCCCACGGCAGCGCGAGCACCCAGTCGAGGTAGTTGCGGACGACCGTCGCCTCGGCGGACATCGGCGACATCTGCTTGAGCTTCTTGAGCTCCTTCTGGCAGCGCTCCTTGGCCTCCTTCGACATCTTCTTCGTCTTGATCTTCTGCTCGAGCTCGCCGAGCTCGTTCTTGAACTCGTCGCGGTCACCCAGCTCCTTCTGGATGGCCTGCATCTGTTCGTTGAGGTAGTACTCCTTCTGCTGCTTCTCCATCTGCTTCTTGACGCGCGTGCGCAGCTTCTTCTCGACCTGACGGATCTCGATGTCGCCCTGCATGAGCTCGGAGAGCTGCTGCAGGCGGGCGGCGGGTGACGCGGTCTCGAGGAGCTGCTGCTTGTCCTTCAGCTTGAGCGCGACGTGGGCGACGATCGTGTCGGCGAGCCGGCTCGGCTCGTCGATCGTGCGCACGCTGACGAGCATCTCCGGCGGGATGCGGGCGTTGAGCTTGACGTAGTCCTCGAACACGTCCTGCACCGAGCGCATGAGCGTGGCGACGTCGACGCTGTCGTCGTCGAGCTCCTCGACGTCGTCGACGTCGCAGATGAAGAACGGATCGGCCTGGATGAAGTTGCGGATGCGGCCGCGCGACCGCCCCTCGACGAGCACCTTGACCGGCCCCTTGGGGAACCGCAGCAGCTGGATGATGTGGCCGATCGTGCCGATCGAGAAGATGTCCTCCTGATCCGGATCGTCCGTCTTGGCGCGTCGCTGCGCCGACAGCAGCAGCTGCTTGTCGCCCGCCATCGCCTCTTCGAGGGCCGAGAGCGACTTGTCGCGCCCGACGAACAGCGGGACCACCATGTGTGGAAACACGATGATGTCGCGCAACGGAAGGAGCGGCAGGCGAGAGGTCATGGAACCATTACTTTAGGGGCTGCGAGGACTTGGGCAAGTTTGTGAATTCATCATGGCATTTCAACCACGCATGAGTGGCAAGTTTGCCTCGACACGAGAGAAACCTGGAGGGGCCGACACATGTGTGATCGCACCATGATCACGGTTCCAACGTAATGGATCGTACGTTCGATCCCGACGGCATCCCTGCTGCTGAGTGGTTGGACCACTCCCCGGGAGATCATGCAACCCACCGTGATTCCACATCTCATCGAAGCTTTCCTGATCATCCCCCAACCACGGCAACGGCTCGCCTACTGGTTCGAGGTCCTCGCAGGTCTCGACACCGTCGCCGCTCCTCCCCTCGCGATGGTGACCGGCTACTACGACCCGAACGCGGACGAGGCCTTGATCGGCCTGCGCTACGACCCGCTCGCGCTCGGCGACGAGCACCTCAGCTACGTCATCGAGGTGGCGCTGCTCGCCGAGATCGGGATGGTGCAGCCGGCGGAGCTCTCGGAGGGCGATCGTCGGCGCTTCGTGGGCGATCGGCTGTCGCGATGCACGTTGCAGATCGACAACCAGCGGAGCGTCATCGGCGTGCTCGGCGAGGTCGTCCGGCTGGTGCGCGAGGCCAGGGCCACCCAGGTCGCACGCCCCCTCGTCCCGCTCGTCGTGCCCGCGCGAGGCACCCGCGACGACGTCCGCCAACCGATCACCGCGCGCGGCACGCGCGACGAGGTCGCGCTTCGTGACTCACCGCCACCGCCGAAGCGCCGGCTCGGCACCGCGGACATCGTGGACGCGGACGCGGACACCGAGCGCCGCCCCATCACGACCCCGCCCGCGATGGCTCCGTTCGTCCCGTCGTCGCCCGTGCCGGGCGTGATCTACGCGCGCTACCTGCGCAGCGGCCACTGGGTGCCGATCCGGATCGGCGCGCTGAGCCTCAAGGGTGCCTCGCTCCTGACCGGCGCGTTGCCGCGGATGCGCGATCACGTCGATGTCGCGCTGACGTTCGGCGCGCATCGCGCGCTGATCCGCGGCACCGTGAGCAAGCTGTCGACCAACCAGGAAGCGCACGCGAGCGGCGCGTCGCTGTTCACCGTCGACTTCGAGCTCGACGACGTCGCCCGCCGCCAGCTGACCTCGCTGCTCACCGCCGCGCGCGCCGCCAACATCACGATCAAGCCCCCGCCACCCCGCGCCACCCGCCGGTTCCCGGTCGAGTGGCCGGTGTGCCTCGGCACGTCGCGCGGCGCGGTCCGTGGTCATGCCCTCGACGTCTCGCAGGACGGCATGTTCGTGCGCCCGGCGAACGCGCTGGCGCTCGACTCGAGCCTGTCGTTCTCGGCGGTGCTCGACGACGGGCAGGCGCCGATCTCCGGACGCGCCCGCGTCGTGCGCCACATCACCGAGGCGACGGCCCGCACCGCCGGGCTTGCGGTGGGCTACGGCCTGCACTTCCTCGAGACCAGCGAGGTGGATCGGCTCCGCTGGCTGCGGTTCATGGCGCGCGTCGAGCAACGCGCGGAGAAGCGCGTGCTGATCGGGGCGTCACCCGCGCGGCTCGCGGAGCTCCAGGCGACCCTCGCGGCGCTCGGCTATGCGGTCACCGGCGGCACGGATCCAGGCGCGCTCGTGCAGCTCGCGCGCGGCGAGGATCGGCCGGTCGACGCGGCGCTGATCGACGCGAGCTGGCTGACCCCGAGCGTGACGACGAGCTGGGTCGAGTCGCTGTTCTCCGCGCGCGACGTGCCGTGCCTGACGCTGCACGGCGATCCGCGGGGCGCGCGCCAGGCCGTCGACAAGCTGCTGCTCGTCACCTGACGTTCGTGGGACACTGCGCGCGTGGGGCTGTTCTCGCGCACGCAATCGTCGACGGTCAAGGTGCCCCGCTGGGGCTTCCGGACCGGGTGGGAGGACTTCCTCCTCCAGCTGCGCATGGTCGCGCACACCTACGGGCTGACCGTCGACGACACCCACTTCGTCGGCGGGATCGTGCCGCTGCCGCCGACCGCGCAGTACGAGACGTGGGACCTCCGGCCGCTGGCGACGCGGTGTCGCGATCTCGATCCGCACGAGTGGCTGGCGGCGATCCGCGCGGCGCTGTTCGAGATGTACGGTCGGCTCGGGGACGTCGAGGTCGTCGAGGGGCCACCGACCGGCACCAGACACGCCCCGCCCCGCGCGCCCGCGCGGTTGACCGCGGGCACCGCCACCCCCACGCGCGTGGTCACCGATCCGGCGACGACGATGCAGCAGCGCCTGCGCGTCCAGCTGTTCGGGCACGACTACTTCTCGATGATCGACAAGACCGCGGTCGCGACCCGCACGCTCGGCGACGCGTGGCTCACGCTCGTCGAGGATCTCCCCGGTGGCGAGGTCACGGTGAGCTGGGCGAGCCTGCGCGCCGCGGGGATCGACCGCGACGAGGCCCTCCAGATCGGCCTCGCGAACGGCGTCGCGAGCACCGCCCCCGACGTGCAGCTGCACACGCTCGCGATCCCCGGCGCGATCTGCGAGCTGTCGGTCGCGAACAGCTTCTACCTCAGCGCCGTGATGATCGCGACGCACGCGCGCATGCCGGCGGGGTCGCCGGTCATCGCGTGCGCGCTCACCTGGCACCACTGGATGATCGCGACGCTCGCCGACGACGCCACCCCCGGCACGCTCGTCGCGCTGCGCGCGCTCGTCACCCAGCTCCGCGCCGAGATCCACGTGCAGCGCGCCGAGTGGATCGGCGACTCGCTGTGGTGGTGGCCGCCCGGTCACGAGCCGACGCCGTTCACCGTCGACGGCGAGCTCCCCGCGGCGCTGCGCGCGTGGGGTAAGGTGGGCTCGTGATCTTCCGCGGTCTGTCGTGGCTCATGGCGGCGCTGTTCGGCGTGTGCGTCGCGCTGCAGTACAACGATCCGGATCCGATCCGGTGGATGGCGATCTACGGCGCCGCGATGATCATCTCGATCGCGTTGCCGTTCCGCAAGCGCGTGGCGATCGCCGGCGTCGTCGTCGGGCTCGGCGCGGCGGTGTGGTCGATCACGCTGCTCACCGGCGTGTGGGGCCACATGGGGTTCTCGGATCTGTGGCTCAAGATGAGCGAGAAGGGCGGCGCGGTCGAGGAGGGTCGCGAGGCCGGGGGCATGGCGATCGAGGCCGCGTGGCTGTTGCTCGCCTCGCTGTATCGATCGACGCGTCCGGATCGTGCGTGACAAAAAAACGGCCCGGAGCGAGCCCCGGGCCGTTCGGTCGTGTCGGCTGATCAGACGGATCGTCGCGGCGGCGCGGGCTCGTACCTCGCAGGTTCGAGCGTGAACCGGCCGCGTCCGTGGGTCATCGCGCCGAGCGCCCCGGCATAGCCGAACGTCTCGGCGAGCGGGACCTCGGCGTGCACGACGCGCAGCTCGAGGCCGAGCACCTGCCCTCGCCGGCGCGCGAGGTCGCCGACGATCGCGCCGGTATGCACCTCGGGGCTGGTGACCTCGAGGGACATGATCGGCTCGAGCAAGCAGGGCTCGGCGTCGACGGCGGCCGCCCGGAACGCGAGCGAGCCGGCCACGTGGAACGCCAGCTCGCTCGAGTCGTTGACGTGCGTGCCGCCGTCGACGAGCGCGATCACGACGTCGACGACCGGATGCCCACCGAGCAGGCCGGTCGCCGCCGCCGCGCGCACGCCCGCCTCGACCGCGCGCACGTACTCGCGCGGGATCGCGCCGCCCGAGATGCGATCGACGAACACGATGCCGCTGCCGCGCGCGCCCGGGCCGACCTCGATCACGACGTGCGCCCACTGCCCGGGGCCACCGGACTGCTTGACGTGCCGGTAGTCGCGCCGCACCGCCCGACGCAAGGTCGAGCGATACGCCACGAGCGGTCGTCCCGTCGTCACGGCCACCCCGTGCTCGAGCGCCAGTCGCTCGACCGCGATCTCGAGGTGCAGTTGTCCCATCCCGGCGAGCAGCGTCTGCCCGGTCTCGACGTCCGTCTCCAGCCGCAGCGACGGGTCCGCGAGGGTCATGCGACCCAGCGCGACGCCCAGCCGCTCGCGATCCGTCGACGACCGCGCCTCGAGCGCCACGCGCACGACCGGGTCGGGCGCGTGGATCGACTCGAGCGTCACCGCGGGCGCGTCGCACGCGCACAAGGTCTCGCCGTTGCCGATCGGCGCGCCGACGATCGCGCCGATCTCACCGGCCTCGAGCTGGTCGACGTGCTCGCGCTCGCCCGCCATCAGCTTGACGAGCCGCTGGACGCGCAGCTTCTTGCCCGCGCGCGTCGCGTGGACGGTCTGGCCCCGCGAGAGGGTGCCGCTGTACACGCGCACGAACGTCTGCTGCCCGAACTCGTCGAACACGACCTTGAACGCGAGCGCCACGAGCGGCGCTCCCGGATCCGGTCGCTGGCCGCCGACCTCGCCGCGATCGCGCGGCGAGGGCAACAGCGCCACCACCGCGTCGAGCATCGGCTCCACGCCGCGATGGTGATAGGCCGAGCCCGCGAGCACGGGCACGACGCGACCCGCGATCGTCGCCGCGCGCAGCGCGCGCCACAACGTCGCCGGATCGATCGCACGATTCGCGATCACGGCCTCGAGCACCGCGGGATCCTCGTCGGCGCACGCCTCCAGCACGCGCTCGCGCGCCGCGCCCAGGTGGGCGTCGGTGAGCGCGAGCGGCGTGACGACGGGCGCGCTCGGCCCGTCGCCGTGCCACGCCAGCCTCCGCAGCCCGACCACGTCGGCGACCCCGACGAGTCGGTCGCCTTCGAAGATCGGCAGCGTGATCGGCAGCGGGTTGGCGCCGAGCCGCGTCGCAACCTCGCGCACCGCGCGCGCGAAGTCCGCGCCGACGCGATCGAGCTTGTTGACGAACACCAGGCGTGGGACGCGATGCCGGTCGGCCTGTCGCCAGACCGTCTCGGTCTGCGGCTCCACGCCGGCGACGCCGTCGAGCACGACGACCGCGCCGTCGAGCACGCGCAGCGAGCGCTCCACCTCGATGGTGAAGTCCACGTGGCCCGGCGTGTCGATCAGGTGGAGGCGATGGTCCTTCCACGCGCACGTCACCGCCGCCGCGAGGATCGTGATGCCCTTGCGTTGCTCGATCGGGTGGTCGTCCGTGTGCGCGGTGCCCTCGTGCACCTCGCCGATCGCGTGGATGCGTCCGGTGTGGAACAGCACGCGTTCGGTCAGCGTCGTCTTGCCCGCGTCGACGTGGGCGATGATTCCAAGATTTCGGGTTCGATCGATCTGGTCGATCTGATGGTCTCGTTGTCGGGTCATCTGACCCTGCTTTCTGTGTCGTGTCGTGCCGATGAGAGAGATGGGGATGGCACGCGCCGAGGACCACGGCCTGCCGGCCGCGATCACCGCGTCAGTCGCGCATGGCCAACCCCACGATGGGGTCGACTGGATGCGATTCACCCGCGCTGGGAACGCGACGGGAGCAGTGGACGGACTGCCCCGCTACGCGCCTCGCAGCGCGGATCAGGGACGCGCCGGAAACACCGACAGGCGGGAGTAATCGCACGCGCGTGCGTACGCCTCCACCACGGTGGAGGCGCGCTCATCGAATCGCAGGTATGCGGTCGTCATGGGGCCTCGGTCGCCCAAGTTACGGGGGCGAGCTGGGTCTGTCAACGCGCGTCTCGCGACCGGGGTCCATCGATCCGGCCTCCCGGACGCGATTTGGATGCGATCCGGGCCGGCTCGCTCGAGATCTTCTCGAAGTTCTTTCGATCGCGTGCACGAGGCTTGACACCGAAGCCCATCCCAACTAAAAAACGCGTCTCGGAAGCGGGCGAATAGCTCAGCGGAAGAGCGTCGCCCTTACAAGGCGGTGGTCGCAGGTTCGAACCCTGCTTCGCCTACGAGCTGCGAACGACCCTGACAATCTGGAGCGGTAGTTAAGTTGGTTATAACGCCGGCCTGTCACGCCGGAGGCCGCGGGTTCGAGTCACGTCCGCTCCGCGACTTAACCCCATTCGTTACAGCCACTTGGGTGGCTGTAACGAGTGGTGTAACGAGCTGGTCGTTACCTTTCGAGGTGACGATCGGACGGTGGTTGCCCACTTGGGCGACCATCGGAAACGCGATCACTTTTCCTTCTAGGAGGCTGATTCGAGCCTTCGCGACCTCTTCGCAGATCGTCTGCCAAGGGAGCGTCGTGTAGTCGTCCACGATGTCCCCAGTGGGTCCGTGCGTGGCCCAGCGAAGGATGTCCGGCCGGGCGCCATCGGCGCGTGCGATCGAGATGAACGTGCGCCGCGCGTCGTGCTGCCGGCGAGCTCGCAGCCCGATGCGTTCCAGGTCCTCGTGGAAACGCCGTAGCGAGTGGTTCGCGTTCCGGGGCGCGCCACGGCGCGACGGGACGATCAGGTCCTCCGGCCGGGGAACGCGGCCGGTCAGGCGCTCGAACCCGATGAGCTTCCATTCGGCAAGGATGCGGGCAAGGGTCGGATGGACCGGCATCTCGCGCGGGTTGTCCGTCTTGGTCGCCTTCACCTTGCGGGACTTGGATGAATAGGACTTCTCGATCACGAGCTTCCCGAGCGGCACCGCCGCCGCGTCGTAGTCGCGCCAGGTCACCGCGGCGCACTCGCCGAAGCGCATCGAGCCGAGGAACATGATCGCGTAGAGCACGCGGCGGTCGTTGGGGATCTTGTCGTCCGATGCCGAGATGATCGACTGGACCTCGTCGCGGGTGAAGACGGCGGTTCGCCGCCAGGTGCGATCCTTGTCCTTCTTCTCCGGCAACTCGTCCTTGAGGACACACGGCGAGATGCGGATGACCTCATCTGCGACGGCGTCGTTCAGCATCGAGCGGAGCGTGCCGTAGACATGACGGACCGTGCGAGGCGCGATCAGCTCGTCGGTCTCGACCCGGGTGTTGTCCTTCCGGAGGTTGCCGATCTTCTTCTTCTTCGTGAGCGCATCGACGAAGTCTCGGACGTGGCGTGGTCGCAGCTCCGCGAGCGCGATGTCGCCGAGCGCCGGGACGATGTGGTTGTAGAGCCGGCCGCGATCGTCGCGTGCCGTCTCGGTCTCGCGCTTCTCGAGCCACTTTGCCGCGAAGGATCGAACCGTGACCAAGCGCCTTCCCACCTCGGGGACCGCAGCCGCCGCGCGAGACTCGGTGATGCGGCTCTCGATCTCGGCGAGCGTCTCGCCTGCGCGTGCCTCTTCACCGACCGCGTAGCCGGTGCTGGCATTGCGCCACTTGCCA
>JAPLLF010001015.1 GCA_026387715.1 Pseudomonadota bacterium | reverse complement strand
TGACCAGGACCGCGTTGGGATAGAAGGTCGTGAGGTCGCGGCTCTTGTCGGGCCAGCCGAGCGTCGAGAACGGCCACAGCGCCGACGAGAACCAGGTGTCGAGGATGTCCTCGTCCTGCGTCAGGGCGGCGCCGCCACAGGTGCCGCAGGTCGTCGGCGCGGCGCGCGCGACCGTGATCTTGCCGCAGCCGCAGTGCCACGCGGGGATGCGATGGCCCCACCACAGCTGGCGCGAGATGCACCAGTCGCGGATGTTCGTCATCCAGTGCATGAACGTCGCGCGCTCGTGCTCGGGGACGAACTTCGTCTTGCCCGCCTCGACCGCCGCGATCGCCTTCTCGGCGAGCGGCTTGGCCGACACCCACCACTGCATCAGCGCCATCGGCTCGATGATCGCGCGCGTCCGCTGGCTGCGCTTGACCGGCACCTTGTACGGCTTGATGTTGCGGAGCACGCCCGAGGCCTCGAGATCCTCGACGACGGCCTTGCGCGCCTGCACGACGGTCATCCCGACGTACTTCTCGGGTGCCGGGGCGCAGATCTTCCCGTGGAGGTCGATCACCTGGATGAACTCGAGCCCGTTGCGCTCGCCGCAGTCGTAGTCGGACGGGTCGTGCGCCGGCGTGACCTTCACGGCGCCGGTGCCGAACTCGATCTTCGCGAGGATGCCGTCGGCGACGATCGGCACGCGGCGGCCCGTGAGCGGCAGCGTGACGAACTTGCCGATGACGTCTCGGTAACGCTCGTCGTCGGGGTGCACCGCGACGCCGCTGTCGCCGAGCATCGTCTCGGGGCGCGTCGTCGACACGATGATCTCGCCGCCGCCCTCGATCGGATACGCGAGGTCCCACAGCGAGCGCTGCTCCTCCTCGTCGTCGGTCTCCAGATCCGACACGACGGTCTGACCGATCGTGTCCCAGTGGATCATGCGCTTGGCGCGATAGATCAGGCCCTCTTCGTAGAGCCGTACGAACGCCTCGTTGACGGCGGTGTTGGACGCCTCGTCCATCGTGAACCGCTCGCGCTCCCAGTCGAGCGAGAAGCCCATCAGGCGCTCCTGCTCGGAGATCTTCGAGCCGCTGCGCTCCTTCCACTCCCAGGCGCGGCGCAGGAACTCGTCGCGACCGAGGTCGAAGCGGGTCTTCTTCTCCTCGCGGAGCAGCGCCTTCTCGAGCAGCGAGTGCACGGCGATCGACGCGTGGTCGGTGCCGGGCATCCACATCACGTTGAAGCCTTGCATCCGCTTCCAGCGGATCAGGATGTCCTGCAGCGTCGACCCGAGCGCGTGCCCGATGTGCAACGAGCCGGTGACGTTGGGGGGAGGAAGCGTGACGGCGTAGGGGACGGTCGGGCTGGTCTCATCCGCGTGGAAGAAACCATTCTCTAGCCAGAACCGGCGCCAACGCGGCTCGACATCCGTGGGATCGTACTGCTTGGAAAGCGACGACGTTGTCGTCATGCCGCGCACCGTATCACAGCGCGTCGGTCGGTCCGCGGCTTCCGCAGCGTTACCGCAGCGTTAGCGCTTGGCGGTCAGCTCCGCGAGGTTCTCGCGGATGATCGCTTCGGCCAGCTCGGGAACGACTTCCCAGACGATGCGCTCGACGACCTCGGTCGACAGCTTGAGCAGCGCGAGCAGCTCCGGGCTGCCGGCCTCGAGGCCGGTGGCCTCGGCGAGGCGCGCCGCCATCTTGGCGAGCGTGCGCTCCATCAGCTGGCTGCGCTTCGTCGGAGTACCGCTGACCATGGGCGCGCGATTCATCGAAACTCCCATCGTCGGAGCGGTGGCCACGGCCGCCGTCGGGGTGGCCGGGGTAGCGGGGGTGGCGGGCTTGCGCAGCTCGCCGGTCGAGGCCGGGGCGACCATCGCCGCCTGCATGATCATGGTCTTGTTGACGGCACCCGCGGCGGCCGGGGCGTTGCCCATCGGCACGCCGGGCGAGCCCGGCACCTTGATCGTGGGCATGCCCATGATCGTGGCCGAGCGCTGATCGGCGGCCGGCTTGGCCGCGACCGGTGGCGTCTGGACCACGGGAGGCTTGGGCGCGGCGGCTGCAGGTGCTGCACCCGCCGCGTTCGGCTTGACCCCGGCGCCCTTGGCGACGATCTCGGCCACCTTTTCGAGCATGGTCTGCGTGTCCCACGGCTTCGGCAG
>JAPLLF010000562.1 GCA_026387715.1 Pseudomonadota bacterium | reverse complement strand
TCGAGCGCCGCGGCGGCCTCCTTGGTGGACGGGTACTTCTCGCGCAGCTCGCGCACCCTGGCGTCGAGCTCCTCGAGGTCCTCCATGCGGAACTCGGGGAGGGTCTTGAGGTAGCTGTAGAACAACGCCCGCTCGCCGTCGTCGCGATAGTCCGACATCAACCGGAGACCGAGCAGGAGGAGGATCGTATCGCGGGCGACCATGCCTGCCGAGCATATCAAGTAGAGTGAGGGCATGCGGGCGGCGCTCCTCACGATCGCGCTCGTCGGCGGTGGCTGCGACCAAGGCCTCCCCAGCACCGACGTGGTCGGGCCGTTCACCGGCGCCGTCCATCGCTTCGTGGTCGACGACGTCACGCTGCCGATCGGCGGCGCCCAGCAGACCGCGTTCGGCGACGATCTCGATGGCGACGGCATCGTCGACAACCAGTTCGGGCGGGCGCTCACGCTGCTCGACACCGCCGGCGACGACCTCAACGCGCACGCGCTCGACATCATCGCGGCCGGCGTGCTGGCGTCGAGCGTCGAGATCCGCGCGCACGCGCTCGACGACGATCCCCGCTAGGAGCACCCTGCAAAGCCGGTGGGCGCTGTTGCTCACTCCCACATGGATGCAGATGTCACAGAACGCCACAGATCCGGGCTATCGGCGGTTCCGTCGACCGCGCAGCCCTGCGGCTCGAAACGGGACGGGCCACCTGCCGTTCGCGCGGCTGCTCGACACCGATCGCGACGGCGAGATCACGCGCGCGGAGTACGACGTCAACGACCTCGTGGCGTCGCTGCTGTACGCCGACACGGTCATCGATCAGGGGGATGGCGAGCGCCAGCCCGTGATCTCCCTCGGCGTTCGCGTGCACCTCACGCCGTGCGCCGCGGGCCGGTGCCCGACGCACACGCCCGACGCGTGCTTCGATCGCGCGCGCGACGCGGCCGAGGCCGACGTCGACTGCGGCGGGGCGTGTGGCGCGCGCTGCCAGGCCGGCACGACGTGCGGCGCCGATGCCGATTGCCAGTCGAACCGCTGCGCGACCACGTGCGCTGCCCCGACGTGCAGCGACGGCGTGCGCGACGGCCTCGAGAGCGACGTCGACTGCGGCGCGAACTGCGCGCCGTGCGCGGTCGGCCTGCGCTGCGCGATCGATCTCGACTGCACGAGCGGGCGCTGCGACGGGAGCCTGGGCGCGTCGGGCGGCTGCACGCCCTGACAGGGACGACGCTACGACGACGATTCGAAGTCGGACGGGAACAGATCGCTCGGCTCGCGCTCGCCGTCGTCGGGCGCCAGGTCGTAGGGCCGCTGCGCGAGCTGCGCCTCGTCGAGCCGGATGCCGAACCGCACGACGTCCTTGAGATCGGCGAGCATCTCGTCGGCGCTCTGGTAGCGCTTCGCCTTGTCGAGCTGGAGGGCCTTGCCGACGATCCGCGCCACCGGCTCGGTGACGTGCGGCGCGAGCTCGCGGATCGGGCGCGCCGGCTTGCTGCAGATCGAGACGAGCAGCGCCCCGAGGGTCTCGCTGTCGTCGTGCGGCGTCTCGGTGGTGAGCGCCTCGTAGAGCACGACGCCGAGCGCCCACAGATCGGTGCGGTGATCGAGGTCCTTGGCGCCGACGACCTGCTCGGGCGACATGTAGAGCGGCGTCCCGAGCATCACGCCCGTCGCGGTGAGCGTGCGGTTCTCCACGCCCTTCATCTGCTCCTTGACGCGGGCGAGCCCGAAGTCGAGCAGCTTGACGACGACCTCGTCGTCGCGGCGGGCGAGGTAGAGGTTCGCCGGCTTGATGTCGCGATGCACGACGCCCGCCTGGTGGGCGCGAACCAGGCCGCTGCACGCCTGCGCGGCGATCCGCACGGCCACGTCCTCGGACAGCGCGCCGTAGCGCACGATGCGCTCCTGGAGATCCTCGCCCTTGAGTAGCTCGATCACCATGTACGGGTGGCCGGTCTCCCCGTCGATGTCGGTGTCGAGCACCGACGCGATGTACTGGGTGTCGATCGCGCCGGTCGCGCGCGCCTCACGCTGGAACCGCTCGACGAGCGTCGGATCGACGCCGGTCGACGACAGGATCTCCTTGATCGCGACGAGCCGCCCGGTGCCGGTGTGCCGCGCCTCGTAGACGACGCCCATGCCGCCCTTGCCGAGCTGCCGGATCACCTCGTACTTGCCGCCGAGCACGCGGGGCGCCCCGGTCGATGGCGCGCGCGGGTCGCGCGGCGGGCGCGCGTTCGCCGACGGGCGCCCCGACGCGACCCGCGAGGCCGGCGCCATCGGCGGGATCGAGCGCTTCGGCGCGGGCTTGCGGACGTTCTTCGGCGTCGACGGCGCGGGCGACGGCACCGACGTCTCGGCCGACTCGATGAGCGACCGCGACTCGACCGCGAGCTGGTCCCCGTCGTCGTCGTCCTCCCTGATCGCGTCGAGGATCAGCTCGACGTCGCCGTCGGTCAGCGCGCGGGGCGTCTGCAGGCTAATGCCGAGCGTGCCCTTGTCGGCCGAGATCCCCTTGCCGCTCTCGAA
>JAPLLF010001202.1 GCA_026387715.1 Pseudomonadota bacterium | reverse complement strand
GGCTCGAACGAACCGCCCGCGCCGTCGACGAGACCCGCGCGCAGCTCGCCACCGCGACCCGCGAGGCCGGGCCGGTGCTCGAGGCGTGGACCGAGCTCCGCGACCGTGCGCAGGCCGAGGGGCTCCTGCACGCCGTGCTCGGCGGCGCGCGATCCGAGCGCACGAGCATCCAGCACACCGCCGACGCGTGGAGCAAGCGCGAGCTCCTGCTCGATCGCGTCACGCGCGCGCGCGGCGGCGAGGAGCTCGTCGTCGAGATCCGCGCCCACGCGCTCGGCCCGCTCGGCACGCTCGCGGTGTGGCAGGCGACGCGCGCGTGGCTGCGCCGCCGCGTCCCGGCGCAGGTCGCCGACGTCGACGAGCCGCTCGTCGCGCTCGAGCGGCTGCGCGATCACCTCGACGTGCTCGAGGGTCGGCTCGCCCGCCAGGAGCACGATCTGCGCGGCGCGTCCGAGGACATCGCGCGCGGGATCGACGTGCAAGTGCGGCGCGCGCACGGCCAGGTGCGACGGCTCAACCAGCAGCTCGACGGCATCCAGTTCGGCAGCATCCACGGCATCCGCGTGCAGATCCGGCGCATCGAGCGCATGGAGCAGATCCTGCGCGCGCTCCGGCTCGGCGAGGCGCAGGAGCTGCTGTTCATGACGTCGATCCCGATCGAGGAGGCGCTCGACGAGATCTTCCGGCGCTACGGCGGCGGTGGCCGCGCGGGTGGCGGCAAGCTGCTCGACTACCGCGAGTATCTGGAGCTGGCCGTCGAGATCCGGCGGCAGAGCGCCGGGGCGTGGGAGCCCGCGAGCCCGACCAAGCTGTCGACCGGCGAGGCGATCGGCGTCGGCGCCGCGCTGATGATGGTCGTGCTCACCGAGTGGGAGCGCGACGCCAACCTGCTGCGCGCGCGCGCGACGGGTGGCTCGCTGCGGTTCCTGTTCCTCGACGAGGCCAACCGGCTGTCGCGCGACAACCTCGCGGTGCTGTTCGACCTGTGCCGCACGCTCGACCTCCAGCTCCTGATCGCCGCGCCCGAGGTCGCGCGGGCCGAGGGCAACACGACCTACCGGCTGGTCCGACACGTCACCGACGACGATCGCGAGGAGGTCATCGTCAGCGGCCGGCGCGCGATCGCCGTCGAGCCGCCCGTCGAGCCGGCCGTCGAGCCTCCCGCCGACGAGGGCCTCGCATGAAGCGCCTGCAGAAGCTCCGGGACGCGGTCGGCCTCCTCGAGGCCCAGGTGCGCGACGGCGAGGACGCGGGCGCCGCGCTGATCGCCGCGGCACATCCCGACCACCGCGACAGCGCGCGCAACTTCGTGCACTACGTCACGATCCGCCAGACCGATCTGCGGGACCTCCAGCTCGGGCTCATCCGCTATGGCCTGTCGTCGCTCGGGCGCCTCGAGGGCCACGTGCTCGACGCGCTGATCAAGGTCGGCGAGCGACTCGACGACGCGCTCGCGCGCGATCCGGCGAGCGCGAGCGCGCCCACGCCCGCGCCGGTCGCGACCACGCTGACCTGGGAAGACAGCAGCCGGCTGCTCCACGACCACACGCGCGCGCTGCTCGGCCCGCGACCCACGCACCGCCACGTCTACGTGATGGTGACCGCGCCGCCCGCGGCCGAGGTCGACGACGCCTGGGTCGAGCGGCTGCTCGTCGCCGGCATGAACGTGCTGCGCGTGAACACCGCGCACGAGGACGAACGCGCCTGGGCCCACATCGTGGCGACCGCGCGGCGCGTGGCGCACCGGCTGGACACCCCGCTCCGCATCGCCGTCGACCTGCCGGGGCCGAAGCTCCGGACCGTCATGTTGCAGACCGGCCCGCGCGTCGCGAAGTGGAAGCCGACGCGTGACGAGCTCGGCCAGATCGTCGCGCCGTGCACGATCACGCTGCGCCCGCGCGCGCACGCGACGCTCGTCGAGCCCGACGTCGTGAACGTGCCGGACCCGCTGTGGGCCGTGCTCGCGATCGGCGACGTCCTCGCGTTCCGCGACGCCCGCGGCAAGGACCGCGAGCTGACGGTCGTCCAGCGCCACGCCGATCACGCCACCGCGGAGCTGCGCGCGACCGCGTACGTCGTCCCCGAGACGACGATGACGCTCCGGCGTGGCGACGCCGTGCTCGGCGAGCTGCGCGTCACCTCGGTGCCGGCGCGCCGGTTCCGGCTGGCCCTCGCCGTGGGCGACCGCTGGTCCCTGCTCAAGCACAACGCGCCGCCACCGCCCGACGGCAAGGCGGTCGGCTGCACGCTGGACGCTGCGCTCGACGCGCTCCGGATCGGCCATCGCGTGCTGTTCGACGACGGGCACCTCGAGGCGATCGTCGAGGCGATCGAGGCCGATCGGGTGATCCTGCGCGTGACGTTCGCCGCGGGCGGCGCGTTCAAGCTGGCCGGAGAGAAGGGCATCAACCTGCCCGACACCGAGCTGACCCTGCCGCTGTTCTCGGTCGACGACGAGCACGCCCTGCGGTTCGCCGTCGGCCACGCCGACATCGTCGATGCCTCGTTCGTCCGATCGCCCGAGGACGTCCGCGAGCTCCATCGTCGCCTCGCCGCGCTCGGGGCCGATCGGCTCGGCGTCGTGCTCAAGATCGAGACGCGCGGCGCGTTCGATCGGCTGCCCGCGATCATGCTCGCGGCGCTCGAGCGGGCGCCGGTCGGCGTGATGATCGCGCGCGGCGATCTCGCGATCGAGAGCGGCTACGAGCGGCTCGCCGAGCTCCAGGAGGAGATGCTGTGGCTGTGCGAGGCGGCGCACGTGCCCGTGATCTGGGCGACCCAGGTGCTCGACACCCTCGCGCGCACCGGGCGGCCGTCGCGCGCGGAGGTGACCGACGCGGCGATGGCCGTGCGCGCCGAGTGCGTGATGCTCAACAAGGGACCGTTCGTCGCCGAGGCGCTCGGCGCGCTCGACGACATCCTGCGCCGCATGGAGCAGCACCAGTACAAGAAGCGGAGCCTCTACCGCCGGCTCCACCTCCGACTGCCCGCACCACCCACGTAGGGCGCGGTGCCGCTCAGGGCACCGCGATCGTCGTCATCATCCCGGACTCGGCGTGCTCGAGGATGTGGCAGTGCATCATCCAGGTGCCCGCGTCGGTCGGCACGACGCCGACGTCGATCTGCTCACGACCATGGACCACCACGGTGTCGCGGAAGAACGGCTCGTCGACGGGCACGCCGTCGCGGGCGAGCAGGCGAAAGAACATGCCGTGGGTGTGCATCGGATGGCTGCGCGCCGAGTCGTTGGTGAAGTGGAGCCGCGCGAACGTGCCGCGCGCGAGCGTGGCGCTCGGCGCCATCGCGTGATCCATCGCCATCGCGTGATCGGCGTCGTGGGTCATCGCGACCCCGTCGATCGTCCACGTGATCCCGAACGGGCCGGCGATCCCAGATCTCGAGCGGCGCGCTCGTGCTGTGGTCGAAGGTCAGCTCGACGTCGAGCCGGTTGCCCGGCGCGAGCTCGAACCGGCTCGCCGGGATCGGCGCGCGCAGGTAGAGCCCGTCGACCGCGATGATCCGGGCGTCGAGCTCGCCGAAGTCCGGCGCGAATATGCGGCCGTTCGCGCTGTTGAGCAGGCGCAGGCGGATCCGCTCGCCGGGGCGCACGCGCAGCACCGTGTTGGTCCGCCCGTTGATCGTGATCGCGTTGCCCCAGCGACCGTCCATCGCGAGATCGTGGCGCGTGTTGAACTGCGGGGCGATCTGGCCGCTGCCGTCGAGCAGCCAGTCGTCGAGCACCCACGCGACGTCGCGCGAGTACGGCTTCGGCCTGGCGTCGTCGACGATCAGCACGCCGTAGAGGCCGCGCTCGACCTGCTCGCTCGCGCGCACGTGCGGGTGAAACCAGAACGTGCCGGCGTCCTTCGGCGTGAACTCGTAGACGAACGTCGCGCCGGGCGCGACCGGCTGCTGCGTGACGTAGGGGACGCCGTCCATCGCGTTCGGCAGCCGCACGCCGTGCCAGTGGATGGTCGTCTCCTGCGGCAGGTGGTTCGAGAACCGCACGCGGATCGTCTCGCCGAGCGTGATCCGCAGCGTCGGGCCCGGGACCTGGCCGTTGTACGCCCAGACCTTGAGCGGCTTGCCGTCGACGAGCGGCAGCTCGGCGGGGGCGGCGTCGAGCGCGAACTCGCGGATCACGCCGGTCGGCGTCGCCTCGAGCGGATACGCGCCGGCGAACTCCGCGGTCGCCCGCTCGACGATCCCGGGCGCCGGTGCCGACGGCGCGCTCGCGCTACACGCGCACGCGACGAGCAAGATCGAGCAGGTCCGCATCGGTCTCACTGGACGACGATGACGCCCTTGTTCATCTTCATGCTGCACGCGTAGCCGAGCGTGCCGGCCTTCGGGAAGGTCACGGCGATCTCGACGGCCTTGTCGAGCGGCAGCGCGCGCTCGATCGTCTTGCCCTCGCTCACCGTCACGACCACCGACCGCGTGCAGGTCTCCTCGGTCTTGCGCGTGAACACCAGGGTCACCGGCTGGTTCGCCGGCACCGTGATGTTGTCGGGTGCGAAGCCCTGCTTGGTCACCGCGACCTCGATCCGCGCGACCCTGGGCGCCGTCGTCTTCGGCGCGGCTGGCTTCGGCGCATCGGCGACCGCGACGCCCACCAGCACGAACGGGATCACCAGGCTCAGGAGCTTCATCCCCGGCACCCTGCCACGAGATCGGTGTGCACGAGCAGGCGGAGCGCGGGGCATTCGGCCGCGGTGTGCGGCGGTTCACTCCCTGGGGGCGACGCCGAGCGCCGGCTTGAGGGCGCCATGCGCGCCGCGCTCCTTGTCCTCGCTGTACCGCGTGGTGAGGACGTCGACGTTGTCGCGGAGCAGCAAGGTGAACCGGAACAGCTCCTCCATGACGTCGACGACGCGATCGCGGAAGCTCGACGGCTTCATCCGGCCGTCGGCGTCGAACTCCTGGAACGCCTTGGGCACCGACGACTGGTTCGGGATCGTGACCATCCGCATCCAGCGCCCGAGCACGCGCAGCTGGTTGACCGCGTTGAACGACTGGCTGCCGCCGCTGACCTGGAGCACCGCGAGGGTGCGGCCCTGGGTCGGGCGCACCGCGCCGTCGGTGAGCGGGATCCAGTCGATCTGGTTCTTGAACGCCGCGGTCATCGCGCCGTGTTGCTCGGGGGACACCCACACGTGGGCCTCCGACCAGATGGTGAGCTCGCGCAGCTCTTTGACCTTGGGGAGATCGAACGACGCGCGATCGAACACCGGCAGGCCGTGGGGATCGTAGACGCGAACCTCCGCGCCGAACGCGCGCAGCACGCGCGCGCACTCCTCGGCGAGGTAGCGGCTGAAGCTCTTCTCGCGCAGCGAACCGTAGAGGATCAGCACCCGCGGCGGGTGCGTGCTGGGGGCGTGCGCGAACGTGGCGAGCGTCGCGGTCGGATCGTGGGGCGGGAGGTCGTCGTCGATCCGGTCGGCGGAGTCCATGCGGGCCGGACTCTGCCACAGCTGGCCGCCGCTGCCGCTGCCGGTACCTGTGCCGCTTCCGCTTCCGCTGCCGGTGCCGCTGCCGCTTCCGGTGCCGGTGCCGGTGCCGCTTCCGGTGCCGGTGCCGGTGCCGCTTCCGCTGCCGCTGCCGCTGCCGCTTCCGCCTCCGGTGCCGGTGCCGGTACCGCTTCCGCTGCCGGTGCCGCTGCCGGTGCCGGTGCCGCTGCTGCTTCCGCTTCCGCTTCCGCTTCCGCTTCCGCTTCCGTTACCGCTTCCGCTACGGCTGCCGGTGCCGCTTCCGGTCCGGGTGCAGCTGCCACCGCCATTGCATGCTCGTCGATCGAGTTGCAAGGTGCTCTGGAAGCTCACGAGATCGCCA
>JAPLLF010000205.1 GCA_026387715.1 Pseudomonadota bacterium | reverse complement strand
CCGAGATCCAGCTGCTCGTCACCGACGTGATCATGCCGCGGACGAACGGCCGCGAGCTCGCGAGCTCGCTCCAGGCGCTCCACCCGGGCCTCCGGTGCCTGTTCATGTCCGGCTACACCGCGGACGTCATGAGCACCCGTGGGCTGCTCGAGCGCGGCGTGCACTTCATCCAGAAGCCGTTCTCGAAGGCCGACATCGTCGCGAGCGTACACACGGCGTTGCACGTCGATCGCGGCTGAACAGCTGTCCGAAACGGAAACAAGCGACCTTTCGGTCGCTTGCCTCGTCTCGTGCGAATGGGGGGACTCGAACCCCCACGATGTTACTCACTGGTACCTGAAACCAGCGCGTCTACCAATTCCGCCACATTCGCAGCTACGATGCGCTACATGACATATCGACAGCGCGAGCACAAGCCCCAGGCCGATCTGGTGGCGATCCGGCCTCGAGATTCCCAAGCGCCGCCAGGGACTTGGTCTCGAACGGCTTTACTCGTCGGACGCGTCCGACGTACCATCTTCTAACTAGGCATTTCGATGGCCAAGTTGATCGTCATTTCAGGTGAGGAACGGCAGGAGTTCGAGCTCGCCGCTTTCAACACCATCGGTCGTCACCCCGACAACACGATCCAGATCCTCGATCGGATCATCTCGAAGGAACACGCGCAGATCCAGCGTGCGGCCGACGGGCGCTACCTGCTCCGCGACCTCCGCTCGCTGAACGGCACGTTCATGCGTGGCGAGCGCGTGGCCGACCACTACCTCGGCGACGGCGACGAGTTCACGATGGGCTCGACGCGCATCGTGTTCGTCGACAAGCCCAAGGTCGACGACGCGCTCCAGCGCGTCACGATCGCGCCCGGGCTGACCGAGTCGCACATCCGCGGCCGCATCCAGGCGAACACCGGCGACTTCATGCCGGAGCGCCAGATCGGCGACGACAAGGCGCTGCGCCGCGACTACGAGCGCCTGCGCATCGGCCACGAGCTCGCGCGCGCCGTCGGCAGCGAGCTCGATCTCGACAAGCTGCTCCCGAAGATCCTCGACAAGGCGTTCGAGCTGGTCGGCGCCGATCGCGGCGTGATCCTGCTGACCAACGAGAAGACCCAGGAGCTGCAGCCGCGGTTCGTCAAGACGCGCAGCGGCAAGAGCGACCCGAACATCGTGCTGTCGAAGACGGTGATGGCCGAGGTCGTCAACAACAAGGCCGCCGTGCTGTCGTCCGACGCGACGATGGACGCCCGGTTCTCCGGCGCGCACTCGATCATCATGCAGGGCATTCGCTCGACGATGACGCTGCCCCTGCTCCACGCCGGCGACCTGCTCGGCATCATGCACCTCGACTCGCTGTTCACGTCGAACGCGTTCACCGAGAAGGATCTCCAGGTCTGCACCGGCATGGCCGCGCAGGCCGCGATCTCGATCCAGAACGCGCGCCTGGCGAGCCGCATCGAGAAGGAGGCGCACACCCGCGCCCAGATCTCGCGGCTCATCCCGCCGAGCGTCGTCGAGCAGGTGCTCAAGGGCGAGCTCATCATCGAGAAGGGCGGCCGCGTCAACGAAGTGACGATGCTGTTCTCCGACATCCGTGGCTTCACGACGATGTCCGACGGGCGCGAGCCGCAGGAGATCGTCAACACGCTCAACGAGTACTTCGAGGTCATGGTCGACGTGCTGTTCAAGTACAACGGCACCCTCGACAAGTTCGTCGGCGACGAGATCATCGGGTTGTTCGGCGCGCCGATCCACCTCGAGGACGCCCCGTTCAAGGCCGTGTCGTGCGCCCTGGCGATGTTCCAGGCGCTCGAGGAGTTCAACAACACGCGCGCCGCCGAGGGCCTGTCGGCCATCCGCATCGGCGTCGGCATCAACACCGGCAACGTGATTACCGGGTCGATCGGCTCCACCCGCGCGCTCCAGTACACGGCGATCGGTGACGCGATGAACGTCGCCTCGCGCCTCGTGAACGTCGCGAGCTCCGGCGAGATCATCATCTCCGAGCACACGTACAAGCACATCGCCGGTCGCATCGACGCGCTCGCGCTGCCGCCCGTGAAGGTCAAGGGCAAGGCCGAGGAGCTCAAGATCTACCGGGTGACCGGGATGCGGCCGACCTCGCCGATCGCGACCCCGACGCCGCCCGGCGAGTGGTCGGGCCCGACCAACGGCTGAGCGACTCCCCTCTCCTGCCCTTCAACGACGAAAGGCCTCCCACGTGGGAGGCCTTCGACGTTTCGGGGCCCGCTTCAGGGCTCCTTCAGGGCTCTCTGGCAGCCCCGACGCGCTCAGCCGGCGATCGTGAGCCCCATCTGGGCGCGGACCGTGAAGAACTCCTCGGAGATCGAGTACAGCACGAGCTCCTTGATCTTGTCCTTGACCTGCGGCCCACCGACGACGACGGGCTCCGACGACACCATCCGCGCGGCGACCTCGAGATCGCCACACAGCACGAAGCCAGCGCGATGCGAGGTCGCATCGACGGCGTGACCCCACTTCGCGAGGTTGATCTCGGGGGCTGCCTGGACGAAGCGCGACACCACGGCGCCCAGCTGCTCGAGCAGCTGCGGCGGCATCTTCTTCTGCATCTCGGGCACGTACTGCGCGACCAGCGCCTGCATGTCCGCGGGAATCGGCATGCGCGGGTTCACCATCGCGATCGCCGAGAGCAAGACGACCTTGAGCGAGGTGTTCGTCGGCAGCAGCATCTTCAAGTAGTACTCGGGGCGCATGAACGACAGGCGGCGCGCCGAGAGGAACGCGACCTCGCGCTCGCTCTTGCCCTGCAACAGGTTCGGACGAACCACGAAGGACGGCACGAGCTCGCCCTTCTCCTGCGCGTTGGCGAGCTGGATGTCCGCCGGCTTGTTGTCCTCGACGAGGAACACCTCCGGGAGCTGGACGTTGAGCACCTGGGCCACGTAGTAGAACAACTTGCTGAACATCAGCGGGTCGCCCTGCAGCTGGCGCTTGTCCTTGCGTCGGATCCCGAACTCCTTGTGCGGGAACGACTTCATGAGCGCGACGCCCTGCCAGCAGGCACCGAAGATCGCGCTGATGTAGCGGTTCTCGTCGGGGTGGATCATCTTGCTCCACGTGTCGGAGCTCATGACGTTCTTCGCCTTGACGAGGCCGCGCGGCTTGTACTGCTCGTAGAACTGCAGCTCGTCCGGGTCGGCCTTCTTCAAGAACGCGAGGGTGTTACAGACGCACCACGTCTTGTCGTACTGGTGCTGGTCCATGTAGATGCGACGCAGCGCCTTGTACGAGTCGTACTTGAACGGCTCGTTGCGCAGCATTCGCATGTGCTGCTCGATCGCCTTGTCGGTGTAGTCGGGACCGGCCACGAGGTAGAGCTCGGCGAGGATCTCCGCGCGATCCGCGCCGTCGGCGCGCAGCTCGTTCTTCGGATCCATCTGCTGGGCGATCTCGAACGCCTGCGTCGCGCTCTGGTAGTGCTTGAGCCGCGAGCGATAGATCTCGCCGAGCCCGTCGAGCAAGCCCACGCGGAGCTTCTTGAACGTCGGCGTGTCGGTCTGCGGCAGCCGCTTGACCATGTCGCGATACGCACGCTCCTGGGCCTTCCAGTCGCGCTTGGTCGTCAACATCTTGTCGATCGCCTCGAACGCCTTGAGCGCACGCGGCAACGCCTGGTCGGTCAGCTGATCCGGATCCTTGAAGAAGTTATCGAGCGCCTTGTTGTAGTACTCGGCCGCGTCGTCGAGGGACTTCAGCTCGTCGCGGCACAGGGTCGCCGCGGCGTTGTAGTACATGCCCTTGCGCATCGGCTTGGGCTCGAGCTCGATGAAGCGCTCGATCGTCTCGACCGCCTTCTTCCACTGCTTGGTCTCGGTGTAGAGGTCGAGGATCTTCTGCAGTAGCTGGTGATCGTCCGGCGAGACCTCGAGGGCCTCGATGAACGCCGACGTCGCCTTCTGCGGGTTGGCGAGCTTCTCCTGGTAGATGCCGCCGACCTCGTCGAGCAGCGCGACCTTCTCCTTGGGCTGCGCCGTCGCCATCAGGCCACGCTTGGCATGGATGACCGCTTCCCAGTCGCCCTGCTGCGTCTGGAGATCGATGACCGCCTGCAGCGTGTCGCGGTGCGACGGGTCGATCTCGAGCGCCTTCTCGAACATGTTGAGCGCTTTTTTGCGCTCGCCGAGGGCCTGGCGAACCATGCCGAGGCGGTTGTAGATGCGGACGACGTCCGCCTCGTCCTGCCCATCGCGGTGCTGGACCAGGATCGTCTGGTAGATCTTCCCGGCCGCGTCCCAGTCCTGCATCTTGAAGAGCAGGTCGGCGCGCCCGGTCAGGGTCGGCAGGTAGGTCGAGTCGATGTCGAACGCGGCCTTGTAGTAGTTCAGCGCGCGCTGGAAGTCCCCGAGCTCGTCCGCCGTGCGCGCCGCACGGTAGTAGAGGTCGTTGAGCTCGCGCGGGTCGGCGTTGAGCTGCGCCACCTTGCGGCAGAGCATGTCGATGACGGGCGAGAGCGCGGCCCACTCCCCGTTGTCGAAGTAGATCGCGGCGAGCGGACGACCCGCCTCCACGTGCTCGGGATCGAGCGAGATCACGGCGGCGTACAGCTGCTTCGCCGCGTCGACCTGGTGCAGTCGATCCTGATAGATGCGCGCGGCCTCGAACAGCAGGCGCACCTTGTCGGTGAACACCGGGGTGTAGCTCTCCGCACGCACCATCATCTGGGCGGCCTTGAGCCAGTCACCACGATCCGAGTACTGCTTCGTGAGGGCCTCCATCGTCGGCACGTGTGCCGGATCGATGGCGAGACCACGGAGCAGGTTCGCTTCGGCAGCGTCGGGATCCCCGAGCTGCGCGTACTGGATGCGGCCCATGCGCCAGTACAGGTCGACCTGGCGGCGGCCATCCTCGGAAAGCCGCACGAGGTGGGCCATCGCGTCGATCGCGCGGTCCCACTCGCTGATCTTCTCGTACAGGCGACCGAGCGCATCGAGCGCGCGCGCCTCGTTCGGATCCGCCTGCAGGGCGTCGACGTAGGCCTCGACCGAGCGGTCGATGTCGGTCAGCTGGGTCTCGTAGACCGAGCCCATCGCGACGAACAGATCGATGCGCGTCTGCAGGTCGGAGGTCGACGAGATGTGCAGCCGGTACGTCTCGACGAGCGCCTCCCACTTGCCCGCTGCCTGATACAGGCGGGCGAGCTCGCGGTACGCGCTGAAGTTGCGCGTGTCGATCGCGACGATCTTCTCGAACGCCTCGGCGGCGCGGTCGAGCTTGTTGAAGCGCTCCTCCCACGCGGCGGCCATGCGCTCGTAGAGCGGCACCTGCTCGCCGTCGTTCGGCGTCGCGTCGAGCTGAGCCTCGAGGACCTCGAGGTACTTCTCCGACTGGTTCGTCTTCTCGTAGAGACCTTCGAGGGCCTGGAGGGCCGGCAGGTTCTGCGCGTCGACGTCGAGCACGGACTGGTAGGCGGTGATCGCCTGGCCCGCGTTGTAGAGCCGCAGATCCCAGATCTGGCCGATCTCGGTCCGGAACTTGATGATCTCCTGCTCGTCGGTCGACAGCAGCGCCCGGCGCGTCAGCACGTCGATCAGCGGCTCCCACTGCTCGGTGCGACGGTAGAGCTTGTCGAGCGCGAGCAGCGCCGTCGCGGACTTCGGGTCGTACGTGACGGCCTGCTGGTACGCGTGGATCGCCCCGCCGACGTCCTGGATCTGACGCTCCAGCAGCTCGGCGAGCTGGATGTACAGCTCGGTCTTCTTGGCGGGGTCGGGCTCGACGGCAGCGTGGCGCTGCAGCGTCTCGTTGAGCTCGGTCCAGCTACCACGCTTGCGCTGCAGGTCACCGATCGCCCCGAGCGCACCGGTGTGCGACGGATCGATGCGGAGGGCCTGCTGCACGGAGTGGATCGCGTACTCGAGGTGCGACAGATGCTCGCCGTACCAGCGACCGATCTTGACCCACAGGTCCGCGGCCGTGCCGCGGTCCTCACGCTCGAGCTCGTTGACGCGGTTGGTGTACTCGTCGAGCAGCTCCTGCCAGCGATTCGTCGCCGACGCGAGCCGCTCGAGCTGACCGGCCGTCTCCTCGTGCGCGTAGTCGCGCTTGAACGCGGCCTGGAGCACGTAGAACGCCGATTCCTGATCGCCGATCTCCGTCTCGTAGAGCCGCGCGACCTGGTTGAGCAGCGAGATCTGCTCCTGGACGTCCGGGCGTAGCTCGGAGCGCTCGAGGAGGACCTCGACGAGCTCCTGCCACTTGTACTGCTGGCGATAGATCGCTTCGAGCCGCTCCGACGCCGTCGCGTTGGACGGATCGGCGGCGCGGACGCGCTCGTAGACGAGCGCGGCGCGGGTGAAGTCTTCGACCTTCTCTTCCCACGTCGCGGCGGCCTGGAGGAGCGTGTCGCGGCGCTGGACCTCGTCGTCGAGGACGAGCGAGCGCTTCTCGAGCACGTCGATCGTGTCCTCCCAGCGACCCTCACGCGTGAACAACCCTTCGAGGGCCGCCAGCGCGCGGAAGTCGCCCGGATCGATCGCGATC
>JAPLLF010000946.1 GCA_026387715.1 Pseudomonadota bacterium | reverse complement strand
GACCGATACCTGCGTCGGCGGCCGCTGCGTCCCAGGTTCCGGCGTCCAGGGTGGGCTCGGCTCGATGTGCGCGAACAACGAGGCGTGCGCGTCCGGCCTGTGCGTCAACGGCGATTCCAACGGCATGGTGTGCAGCGACACCTGCGAGCTCGACGTCGCCAACAGCTGCCCGGCGGGCTTCCAGTGCATCGCCGCCGGCTCGATCGCCGTGTGCTACCCGGGCGGCGACGATGGCGGTGGCTGCGTGTCGGGCGGCGCGCCCACCGGGCCGATCGTGTTCGGGCTCGCGTTCGGAGCGCTCGTGCTCCGCCGTCGCCGTACGTCCACCGTGTGATGAACGTCCTGATCGTCGCCGGCCTCGTCGCAGCGATGCCGCGGGGCACGACGGTGCCACCCGTGGTCCCGTCGATCATCCCGGCCTCGACGCCGCACGTGGGGCCGTCGTCGCGCATCATCTTCATGCGGCGCTGTCCGTCGAGCGGCTGCCTGATCACCGCCGGCCCGATCGACGACTCGCGCACGAACACGTCGAGCATCGCCGAGCGCGACACCGTGATCGGCCCGTTCTCGCAAGGTGATGCCGTGTGGGCCGGGCTGATGACGTGCATGCGCGCGACCTACGCGCCGTTCGACGTCACCATCACCGACGTCGATCCGGGCTCGACGCCGCACTTCGAGCACGTCGTCGGGGGCCAGCCGAGCGACCTGCGCAGCGACATCCCGAACGCGGGCGGCGTCGCCCCGTCGACGTGCACGGAGATCCCCAACGCGATCACGTACACGTTCGACCGCTACGGCAACTCGTCGAACTACCTGTGCTGGACCGCGGCCCAGGAGACCGCGCACGCGTTCGGCCTCGATCACGAGCTGCTGCCGACCGATCCGATGACGTACATCGACGGCTCGCTGCCGAAGCGCTTCCAGCCGGAGGCCGCGTCCTGCGGGGAGAGCGCGCCGCGGCAGTGCAGCTGCACCGCGGGAAAGCAGAGCTCCTACGAGACCATCCTCGCGCTGTTCGGCCCGGGGGCGCCCACGCCACCGACGGTCACGATCCGGTCGCCCGACGCGGGCCTCGTGCAGCCGCACTTCGTGCTCCGGGTCGACGCGATGGACGACGTCGAGGTCGCGCGCGTCGAGCTGTGGATCGACGGGGCGTCGACCGGCGTCGTCGCGACGGAGACCCCATACCGGCTGACCGCCCCCGACGGGATCGCGGCCGGCGCGCACCACGTCGAGGCGCGCGCCTACGACATCGCGAACACCGAGGCGATCGCGGCGATCGACGTCGAGATGGGGCCGCCCTGCACCGCCGCGGCCGGCTGCACCGATGGCGACGTGTGCGTGCTGGGCGTGTGCATCGCCGGACCGTCGATCTCGGGTGGGCTCGGCGATCGCTGCCAGGCGAACACCGAGTGCGTCGACGACCAGTGCGTGGAGTCGGCCGATCGCACGCAGGTGTGCGTCGCCGCGTGCGACGGCACCGCCGCGAGCTGCCCGAGCGGCTTCGAGTGCCTCGCGGACGCCCACGTGTGCTGGCCGACGCCCGACGCCGGCTGCTGCAGCAGCGGCGGCGATCCGCGGGGGCCGATCGCGCTGTCGCTCGGCGCGCTCGCGCTCGTCGTGCGCCGCCGGCGCCGGTCATGACCGCCCGCGCGTTCGCGCACGCGATCGTCACGTGCGACACGCTGGCGGGCAAGCGGGTCGTCCCCGGCGAGTTCGAGCTCGTCGATCGCGAGCCGCCGCTCGTGCTCACCACCCCCGGCCGCCCCGCGAACCTCGCCATCACCGACGGCCGCGGCACTCGCGTGCCGCCGCTCGCCGGCATCCGCGACCCGGCGCAGCGTGCGCGCATCCTGCACGCGTTCGCCAACCACGAGCTGCAGGCGATCGAGCTGTTCGCGTGGGCGCTGCTCGCGTTCCCCGACGCGCCGGTCGGGTTTCGCCGCGGGCTGCTGGCCATCCTCGCCGACGAGCAGCGCCACCTCACCCTGTACCTCGAGCGCCTCGCCGCGCACGGCGTGGCGTTCGGCGACCACCCGGTGACCGGGCACTTCTGGAACAAGCTCGATCACTTCGCGACACCGATCGCGTTCGCGTGCGCGATGGGCCTCACGTTCGAGAACGCCAACCTCGACTTCGCGCTCGAGACCGCGCGCGCGGCCCGCGCGGTCGGTGATGGCCTGACCGCCGACGTGCTGGAGCGCGTCCACGAGGACGAGATCGCGCACGTCCACTTCGGCTGGGTGTGGATGCGGCGCCTCGCCGGCGAGACGACGGATCCGTACGAGACCTACGTCGCGAACACGAAGTTCCCGCTCGGCGCGCGGCGCGCGATCGGCGCGACGTTCGATCGGGCGTCGCGCGAACGCGCCGGGTTGACCGACGCGTTCATCGACGCGCTCGCCGCGGCGCGCCGCGAGTCGTGATGCTCGTCGTCCACGCCAACCTCGACGCCGAGGCGACGTGGGCGGGCGTCACGCTACCGCTCGCGGTACGACGACGGCTCGCGGCGCTCGCGCCGCTGGTCACCGCGCTCGTCGACGAGCCGGTCGAGGTCTGGGCCGCGGTCGAGTTCGATCCCGCGCGGCTGGTCGGATCGCTGCGCCCGGCGGTGCGCGTCGGCGTGCCGGCGGCGCCCGATCTCGCGTGGGCCCAGCCGGGCGCCAAGCACGTCAACGATCGGCGGTTCGCGCGCGCCCTCGTGCCCATGCCGGGCGCGCACACGGTGAGCTCGCCCGCGGAGCTCGACGCGCACGTCGCGACGCTCGGCCCGTGGATCGCGAAGGCACCGTGGACCGCCGCGGGCCGCGATCGCCATCGCGGCGTGGGCCCGCTCGTCGACGCCCCGGGGCGCACGCGGGTGCGTCGCCTGCTCGAGCGGTTCGGGGCGCTCGTCGTCGAGCCATGGCTCGATCGGATCGTCGACGTCGGCAAGTGCGGCCGCGTCGACGTCGACGGCGGCCTCGTCGCGGAGCCCGCGCATGGCCTGCTCGTCGATGCGCGCGGCAACTTCGTCGGGATCGATCGCCGGCCGCCCGCGCTGGAGCCCGCGGAGCACGCGCTGCTCGACGCGACGCTCGCGCGCGTCGGCGCGGCCCTCCACGCGGAGGGCTACGTCGGCCCGTTCGCGATCGACGCGTTCGCGTATCGCGACGGCGCCGCGCGACGATTTCATCCGCTGTGCGAGATCAACGCGCGCTACACGTTCGGCTGGATCGCGCACGCGCTCGACGCGACCGTGCTCGGGTTCGGCCCGCCGCCGGCCGGCGCGAGCGTGCTGATCGCGCCCGCGGCCGACGATCCGACGACGGCGTGGATCGTGCGGTGATCCGCTCTGCCCGCGCTCGTCACAGTTCACGCGCAGCGCCCACGTCGGCCGCGAGAGCCCGGCCGCCCCCGGGGCGGGTGCTTGGGGTCCTGGAACGAGCGTGGTGCTCGTCGCCGGCGAACTGGAAGACCCCGGGCCTCGCAGAAAGCGCTGAATGACCATGTTCGTTGCCTACGAGAATGCCAAGGATGTCGTTCGTCACCTGCCTCCGATCGTCGATGCGCTGCGGCTGCGGAGCAAGGACCTCGCGGATCAGCTCGAGCGCGCGGGGACGAGCATGTTGCTCAACCTCGCCGAGGGCAACCGGCGGTCCGGCAAGGACAAACGCCAGTTCTTCGTGATGGCGCACGGCAGCGCTGGCGAGATCCGTGCGGTGCTCGACATCGCCGAGCTGTGGGGATGGCGCGTCGATCAGGCGGCGGTCGCGCCGATCCTCGATCGTCAGCTCGGCCTGCTGTGGGGCCTCACTCATTCCCGCAAGGTCACGAAGAGCTGACGCCGGACGTGATCGATCTGCCGATCCGCTCGACCGATCGACCGAGCGGATCGGCCAGGCTCATGCTCGGTCAGGAGAGCTTGCGCGAGTGCGTGAG
>JAPLLF010000800.1 GCA_026387715.1 Pseudomonadota bacterium | reverse complement strand
GAGTTGCTCGGCGCGATCGGGGATGATGTGACGAGCGCGTCGTCCGTGCGAGGTCCGACGTGAGCTGCGAGGCCGTGCGTGCGCGCCTCACCGCGTACCTCGACGGGGAGCTCGAGGGTGATCGCGGCACCGTCGTGCGCGGGCACCTGCGCGAGTGCGCGGCGTGCCGGACGATCTCGGAGCAGGAGGCGACGCTGCGCGACGGGCTGCGCGCGCTGCCGACGCTCGATCCTCCACCGTCGCTGTGGGCGGGCGTGCAGGCCCAGCTCGCGGCCGCCGAGGTCGCGCAGTCCCGGCAACCCGGGTGGCGCCGCGCCGTCGCGCGCGCCCAGCAGTGGAGCCGCGACAACTTCACCCGGCTCGTCGTCGGGGGTGGCGCCATCGCCGCGTTCGCCGGGGTGACGATGTACCTGCGCGCGCACCACGAGCCCGACCCGAACGCGGCGGTGTCAGGAACCGAGCCACGCGCGCCGGTCGCGTCCCTGCCGCCACCGACGCCCGCCGCGACGACCGACCGCCCACCCCCCGACGTCGCGGCGGACATCGCCGACGAGCCGCGCCAGGTGGCCGGCGAGTACGAGGTGGCGGCGAACGAGGTGCTCGCGCTCGCCGACGCGGCACGTCCGGGTTGGTCCGACGCGCAGCGCACGATCTACGACACCCGCCTCGCGACGCTGCGGGCCGAGATCGCCAGCGCCGCGGACGTGCGCGGCGTGCAGCGTGGCTGGCGGGCGTTGATCCGCTTCGCGCAGGTGTCGGTCGCACGTGAGCCCGTCGCGATGATCGACGGCCCGGGGGCGCCATGAAGCGCACGCCGATGCTCGCCATCGTCGTCGTCGGGCTCGCCGCGAGCGCTGCGCACGCCGAGCCCGACCGGGCGCCGAGGCCACCGGTCAAGGAGCGCTCGACGCTCGAGGTCGCGCCGCCGGGGAGGGCGATCAAGCAACTCCAGATCGACAACCCGCTCGGGGACGTGCGGGTCGAGGGCTACGACGGCAACGCCCTCCAGATCGAGACGATCAAGCAAGGCCCCGACGCCGACGCGCTCGAGCGCTTGCGGGTGTCGCTCGTGCCGAACGCCGACGGCACCGTGCGGATCGCGACCCGCGCCGAGACCGGCCCCGAGCTGGCGTCGGTCCCGCGCAACCTGATGCGGATCGATCTCGTGATCCGGGCGCCGCGCAACGTGCGGATCGACGCGACGTCGTCGAGCGGCACCCTGGCGATCGTCAACATGGACGCGGGCGGTGAGCTCGACACCGCCAGCGGCGGGATCTTCGTGCGCAACGTGCAGGGCGAGGTCTTCACGCACAGCCTGACCGGGGCGACCTCGCTCACGCAGGTCTACGGTCGGGTCGACGCGCAGAGCATCTCGGCGAACGTCGATCTCGACACGATCACCGGCGAGAAGCTCGTGGCGTCGGCGAGTCACGGCAGGCTCTCCGGGCGCCGCATCCGGTCGCGCGACGTCGAGCTGACGACGACCGACGGCAAGATCATCCTCGAGGGTGAGGCCACGCTGCGCGGCCACCTCGTGATCTCGAGCATCTCGGGCGAGATCGACGTGAAGCTCCGACGCCACGGGCCGGTCGTCGTCCGCGCCCGCGGGACCAAGGTCGATCTCGGCGTGCCGTCGACCTCGGCGAACGGGTGGGCGCAGATCGCGACGTCCGGCGACGGTGAACCCGCTGCAGTCGAGCTGACATCGCGTAGCGGCATCGTGCGCTTCGCGTTCCTGCAGTAAGCTTGGGCATGGATCCAGCGCCGGAGCGCATCCGCGAATACGCGGACCAGACCGTCGCGTACGTGCGCGTCGCCCTCGGCGTGGCCCTCGAGTACGACAGCAACACGCTGCCGATCCTCGATCACTACCTGCGCACCGTGCCCGCGGATCAGCCCGCGACCCTCAAGCTCGTGCTCGCGACCGCCGGGGCGTACTTCGGCGAGGTCGTGCGCGGTCACCTCGGCGGCCGCTGGGAGATGGGCGACGACGAGTCGGGCTGGCGGGTCGTGCTGCCGACCGGGGTGAACTTCTCGCCGACCGGCATGGTCGCGGCGGCGATCGCCCAGGCGGATCTCGAGGACCTCGACAGCGAGCTCGACGCCCCGCCGCGGATGAAGACGTACGTCGAGGAGGCGCTGGCGCGCATGGGCGAGGTCACCGTCGCGGACTACTACTCGCTGTGCGGCCGGCTCGACACGCTCGAGCACATCCACGAGATCCTCGTCGCGGTCGCCGCGCAGATGATGGGCGAGAGCGGCGACGCCGACGGCGAACCAGCCGATCCGACCGAGGTCGACGACGCGCCGGTTCCGGTCGCCGACGAACCATCCGGCAGCGTTAACTAAGCCGCGCTGTTTACGGCAGAGCCAGATCGCGGGTATGCCTGCTGGCCTATGGCCAGGGGCCGCGCGCCATCTCATCACGCTTATCGCGGCGCGCTCGGACAGACGCGCCGCAAGCTCGTTCACGCGGCGACCGACGCCGGCGATCTGATCGCCGTCGAGATCGTCACTGCCGTCGACGCGCTCACCGATCCGGATCTCGCCGATCGCCTTCACGAAGGCGCGCTCAACGTCGTCCGGATCGGATCCCGCAACGTCACGCTCGCGGTGTCGGTGCTGTTCCACGATCCGGCCGCCGAGATCATGGTCCTCGTGATCCCCGACGCGATGCGTCATCGCGCGTTCGAGGAGCGCATCGCGATCCTCGAGCAGCTGCGCTCCGACGACGCGGTGGTGCCAGCCTACGTGAAGGATTTCGGGGTCGTGTTCGGCCACGAGGGGCTGGTCGGGTTCGTGGAGGCGGCCGAGAAGGCCAGCCTCGCGAGCCGAGATGCGGATCAGCGCCGGACCGAGGTCGGGGCCCGCGAGGTCGAGATCGATCGGCGCACCCGCGAGCTCGAGCGCGCTCGCGGCGAGCTCGACGTCGCCAAGGCCGAGCTGCGCGCGCAGACCGCGGAGCAGCGCTTGGGCATCGCGTCCCAGACCGCGGAGCTCGAGCGCACGCGCGCGGAGATCGACAAGGCCCGAGCGGAGATCGACAAGGCGCGCGCCGAGCTCGAGCGAAGCCGCGCGGAGGCGCGGGCACGCGTGATCGCGGCGGCCCAGCAGCCGCCCGAGGAGAAGACGACCGTCGTGGCCGTTGCATCCATCATGGCCAGCGCCAGCGGACCGGTCATCCCGGTGCCCACGCCGGCACCCGCGCCGACCCCGACCCCGACGATCGTCCAGGTCGTGCCGGAGGACGCTCCGAACCCGCCACCGTCGACGAACGCGGAGCCTGACGATCGAGCGGACGACGAGGTCCTCACCAGCGCCCGCCAGTACGCGCTGCCGCCGATCGACCAGTCGGTGGACTTCGAGGCCGTGTCGACCGGCGAGGTCTCGCTCCCCGCGGAGTTCGACGAGGACCCGACCGACGCCTCCGAGATCCCGGTCGGCAGCGATCCGCTCACCACGGAGACCGCCACCAAGCCGATCGAGGGCATGCCGGATCCGTGGCTGGTCGACGCGATGCGCCAGCCGACGTCGAGCTTCCTCGTGCAGGGCGCGCGAGTCCGGCTCGCGCTGGTCGCGAGCCCCGCGATCTACCGGCACCTCGGCGGTGATCTCGACGTGCGCGTGATGCTGTACCGCACGCCCGATGCCCCGGTCGTCGCGCTCGTGTTCGGATCGCCGACCGCGATGCGCGTCCCGAACCTCGCGCAGCTGCTCGTGGTCGTGCTCGACGTCGCGCGCGAGCTCGATCGCCACGTGCTCGCGAGCCTGACGAAGAAGTTCGCGCTCGACGTGGAGATCGTCGTGCGCGAGGGCGACCGGTCCCGCCAGGGACGTCGGGTCGAGCTGACGGCGCCGCTCGCCGACAACGTCGGCTACATCGTCCGCGCCGCCGACGATCACCTCCGCGGCGTGTCGGCCGATGGCACCCCGAGCTTCGACCTCGCGTGTCAGCGCGTGCTGTCGCCGACCTTCGATCTCCTCGGCACCACGCACACGGACACCGCCGAGTTCCGCGACGACAAGCTCGCCCAGGTCGACACCGCGAGCTCGCTGCGCCGCGCGATCGCGATGGCGCGCCGGTTCGCCCGCCCGTCGCGCGAGGACTACCTCGTCTGCACGCGCGGCTTCCCGCTCGTGCGCTGGCGCGAGCTGCGCCGACACGTCCTCGCGGGCGCGGTGACGTGGGGCCTGTGGATGGGGCCCGAGCTCGCCCAGGTCGCCGTCTCCGAGGGCCTCGCGCGCTCGCGCCGGGACCTCGTCGTGCGCCTCGAGCAGGGCTTCGAGGCGCTGCGGCGTCACCCGGTCGCCTTCGATCTCGACGACGACGCCGCGGCCGACAACACGAAGGCGCTCGCGGAAGAGGCGCGGAACCTCGGCGTCGAGATCGCGCCGAAGAAGCGCGACTCGGTGGCCAACGTGGAGAGCCCGAGGAAGCGCGACGCGATGGCGACCATCGAGATCTCGCCCAGGAAGCGCGACAGCGTCGCGCCCGGCGCCAAGGCGAGCACGGCGGTGGCGCTGTCGAGCGAGGACGCGCCGGTCGCGTCGGGCTCGATCCACACGTCGACGCCGCCGCACGGGGCCCCGGCGCTCGCGCGCCGCAGCGGGCCCGCGATCGCGATCCTCAACACGCCCAAGGCGGTGCGCGCGACCGACGAGCTGATCGGAATGCTCGACAGCCGCGAACACCGGCTCGGCGCGGCGATCGAGCTGTGCGATCGCGGCGTCGGCAGCGCCGCGACACAGATCATCGCGGCGGCCTCCAAGATGAGCCGCGCGGATGCCGTCCGCGTGCTCGGCATGTCGGTCAAGCTCGGAGAGGCCGCCAAGGGGCCACTCGTCGAGGGGCTCGCCAGCAGCAAGGCGTACCTCCGCCACGGCTGTGCCCTCGCGCTCGCGATGCTCCGCACCGAGGACGGCACCCAGGCGGTGATCGACCTGCTGTTGACGGAGCCGACCGAGATCTGGCGCGAGGTCGCGCGGGCGATCGGACAGGTCGGACCAACCGCGTTGATGCCGCTGGCATCGAACATGGGGCGGCTCGGCGACCGCGCTACCCCAGCGCTAGCGGAGCGTGTCGCATGGGCGATGGCACACGTCGGCGTGCGCGGCGGCAAGGGTGCCCTCGAGACCATGGGCGGCGGGCAGAGCGTGGTGGCGCCGGTGGCGCGCAAGGCGCTCGAGCTGATCTCGATGGCCGCGCGCGACGAGGTTCGCGTGCGCCCCGTCGAGGCCGACCACTCGCAACCCGGGCGTGACGTGACGATCAACCGCGCGTTCTCGCGCCGGTTCTTCGAGGCTCTCGAGCAGGGATCCCCGGAGGAGGGGCAGGCGGCCCTCGCGCAGCTCGAGGCGTCGAGCCCGATGGAGCTGCTCGACGAGAACGATCTCATCGAGGATGACGAGATCGACGCCTCGGAGCTCGATGACGAGCTGGATGAGTCGGACCTCATTCACCAATGATTGACCTGCGGTTGTCCCGAACCATGCATGCTCTGCTATGCTGCGAGTCCGCCTAGATGAGGATTGGCATTTTTTCCGACGTTCACGCGAACATCGAGGCGCTGTCCGCGGTCTTCGATGCGTTCAAATCAGAACGTATCGATAAGTACGTGTGCATCGGAGACGTCGTCGGATACGGCGCGTCCCCGAACGAGTGCTGCGACCTGATTCGCAAGACCGCCGCGTACACGATTCTCGGCAACCACGATGCCGCCGTCGCCGGCCGCATGGACTACTCGTACTACTACGATGCCGCCCGGCAGGCGCTCGACCTGCACTCACGCCAGATCTCGGCAGAGAACATGGCGTGGCTGCGCGGGCTCCCCTACGAGGTCCGCGAGCAGGAGGTCACCTTCTGCCACGGCTCGCCGGTGAACCTCGAAGAGTTCGAGTACATCTTCTCCGTCGAGCAGGCCACCAAGTGCCTCGACATCTGGGATGACCTCGGCACGGTGACGTTCATCGGTCACTCGCACCTCTGCAAGTCGTTCGCGCTGACGCGAGACGAGGTCTTCGAGGTGGTCGCGACGAAGTTCGTGATCCGCCCCGAGCACCGCTACATCATCTCGGTCGGCTCGGTTGGCCAGCCGCGCGATTACGACAACCGGGCGAGCTACACGATCTTCGACACCGACGAGCGGACCTTCGAGTTCAAGCGCGTCGCGTACGACATCGACGCCGCGGCGCAGAAGATCTTCGCGGCCGATCTCGAGCGGAACTTCGGCAACCGCCTGTTCCTCGGCGTCTGACGCGACGACGAGACGGGCTAGTAGCCGTCGTCGGCCGACGCCTGCGACGGGACGAACCCCATCGCGGCGGACTTCGCTGCGTCGAGCGAGCTCGCGTCGATCACGCCGTCGCGCCGCATCGCCCGCAGGATTGTTTCCACCCGCGCGCGCGACTCGGCGTCGAGGCCCCCGGCGGCGTGGACCCGCTGCGTCATCGACGTCGGTGCCGACGTCAGCGCCGCGAGGAAGGCCGCCTGGTGGATCGACAGCTTCGCGGCGGTCGTCGCGAACCAGTACTTCGCCGCCGCGCCGATCCCGTAGACGTGGGGGCCCAGCTCGATGATGTTGAGGTAGCGCTCGAGGATCTGCGTCTTGTCGAGGCGGTCCTCGAGGCGCCAGGTCAGGATCGCCTCCTGGAGCTTGCGATCGAGGCTGCGGCGCTGCGTGAGGAACGCGTTCTTGACCAGCTGCTGGCTGATCGTCGAGCCGCCACGCGCGAGGCGATGTTCGCGCAGATCGATCTCGAGCGAGCGCGCGATCTGCGTCGCATCCGATCGCCGTGCAGTGGTTGAGGAGGTCGGTCGTCAGCACGACGCCGTCGCCTTCCGGAGCCGCGAGATCGATCGCGAGGCGCGCCCGCCCGCCGAGCTCACCCGCGAGGACGAGGCCGTCGAGCGGGCCGCGGAGCCCGACGGGCAGGGCGTCGAACAGCCCGGCGCACGGCGCGGTGGCGAGCGAGACCTCGAGCTGCCCCGAGGTCGGCGAGGATCGCCGCAGCCAGCCGTTCGCGGCGAGGTGGAGATCGCCGCGTGACAGGGCGACGTCGGTGAGGACGTAGGATCCGGGCGACACCGCCAGCGTGCCGCGGATCGCGCCGGTGAACGGCAGCCGTTCGCTGGAGATCCGCGGATGGTCGAGCTCGATCCCCTCGAGCGTCGCGTCGACGCTGACATCCGCGGCGGGGCCGGCGCGACGAACGACGAGCGTGCCGCTGGCGCGCGCGTGCTCGACGCCGACCGCGCGGGGCACGAGGCCGGCGAGCGCCGCGAGCGGGACGCGCGTGCCGGTGATCGCCAGGGACAGCTCGCGATCGCCGCCATCCGCCCACTGCAACGTGGTCGAGATCGGGCGCTTCACGCCGGCATCATCGATGGTCGCGTGCAGCTCGAGGTGACCGTTCGGCTGGAGGCGGCCCGCGACGAGGTCGTCGAACGCGACCTGCGCGAGCTCCGTGGTCGCGGTCCCGCTGCCGGCGACCGCGAGCACGCGCGTGAACCTGGCGCTGGGCAGGGCGATCTGCGCCGCCGCGCGCGGAAACCGCAGCGCGACGGTGAGCGCCCCCGCGGTGCCGCGGACCGACACCGCGCCGGTGATCACGCGCACCCCGCCGTCGTCGGGGACGATCTCGACGTCGTCGGCCGACAGCTCGCCGATGCCCGGGATGTGGGCGACGAGGCTGCCACCATCGACGACGATCCGCCGGAGCTTGCGCTCGGTCGCCGCCGCCGAGCTCGGACGGTGGCCGCGCATCGCGTGCGCGAGCCGACGACCCACGCGCGCCAGATCCGAGTCGCCGTCGGGGTCGACGTGGAGATCGAGTCGTGGCGCCTCGACCCGCAGCTCGTCCGCGGCGAGCTGCCCGTCGAGCAGCGAGCTCATCGCGACCGACGCGGAGGCGGCGTCGACGCGCACGAGGCCGCCGATCGCGATGTCCGTGACGCGCACGGTGCCGAGCAGGCTCCCGTCGATCGTGCCGATCGGCGTCGGCACCTCGGCGACCTGCGTGAACCGCTCGGCGAGGCGGGCGGTCCGCTGCTCGATCCACGCGCGGACGCCCACCGGCGCGCCGATCGCGCACAGCGCGGTCACCAGCGCGATCCGCGTGCGGCGCGGCACGCGTGGCATCAGTGCTGCTCGGGCGCAGACTCGACGGACGCCTCGCGCCGCTCGTCGCCGACGAACGTGCGCGCGAGCACGCGCCGCTCGCCACGCCCGCGGCGGGTCGACAGCGACGCGCCCGAGAGCATCATCTCGCACAGCTCGCCGAACGAGATGCCCGCGGCGTCCGCGATCTTCGGCAGCAGGCTCGTCGGGGTCAAGCCCGGCACCGTGTTCACCTCGAGGACGAACTCGTTGCCCGATTCGCTCACCATCATGTCGACGCGGGTCGCGCCCGAGCAGCCGAGCGCCAGGTGGGCGCGGAGCGCGTGGGCGAGCACGCCGCGATAGCGCTCGGGCGAGACGCGGGGCGGAATGAAGTAGTCGGTCGCGCCGCGGGTGTACTTGTTGGCGTAGTCGTAGAACCCGTCGCGCGGCGAGATCTCGACGGCGCCGAGCGCGCGATCCTCGACGATGGCGACCGAGACCTCGCGGCCGATGATGAAGCGCTCCACGAGCAGCTCGTCGTCGAAGCGCAGCGCCGAGTCGACGGCAGGGCCGAGCTCCTCGAACGTGTGGCAGATCGTGACGCCGACCGAGCTGCCCTCGCGGATCGGCTTGACCACGCACGGGAAGCCGAAGTCGCCGTGCACGCCTTCGAGATCCTCGGCGTCGGACGCGCGCATCGTGTAGTAGGCGGGCGTCGGCAGGTTGTGGAGCCGGAACAGCTCCTTGGCCTTGCCCTTGTGCATCGCGAGGGCGGACGCCATCACGTCGGACCCGGTGTACGGGATGCCGAGGGTCTCGAGGAGGCCCTGGATGCAGCCGTCCTCGCCCCAGCGACCGTGGAGGGCGATGAACGCGACCTCGATCTTCTCCTGACGGAGGGCGACGTCGACGTCGCGGTCGACGTAGATCGGCACCGCGTCGTGGCCGCGATCGCGGAGCGCCGCGAGAACGGCCTCGCCGGTCCGCAGGGACACTTCACGCTCGCTCGAGAGACCGCCCAGTAACACGCCGATTCGTCGCGCCTGCAACATCGATAGCTCCTTGGTCCTGCCGAAACAACGTCCCCGAGGCCCGGCCCATTCCGACGCTACGAGCGCGCGCCTCACATGGCAATTTTTTGGCCCGACGTGGTAGGAAATGCGTCGATGAGCAAGAAGCCCGCGGCGGACGATTCGAAGAAGAAGGCGAAGTCTGCTGTGAAGAAGCTGGTGCCGGCGAAGAAGCCCGCACCCGCGGCGAAGAAGGCCGCGCCGGCGAAGAAGCCCACGCCGGCGAAGAAGCCCACGGTCTCCATCGGTGACACCGATCGCGACGAGGCGGACGCCGCCGACGAGCTCGCCGAGGTCCTCGCCGAGCAGGGCGACGTGTTCGTCTCGGCCGAGATCGTCGACGACGCGAGCGACGCCATCACGTCGGAGCTGCCGGATGCCACGCCGGTCGAAGATCTGCCGCCGATGCAGCCGATGAGCGACGAGGAGCGCGAGCTGTCGTCGATCTATTCGGACGATCTGTCCGCGCCTGCGACCGCGCACGCCGAGTACAGCGATCGGCAGACCCGCGACGAGGACCGGCCGATGATGCCGGAGATCAACGCGCGCGACGAGCGACGCAATCGCTGGGAAGAGCGTCGCGAGCAGCGCAAGACCCGCCGCGACGAGCGCAGCGTCCGCCGCGACCAGCGCCCGGGCGTCCCGGCCGGCGCCGCGCCGGCGCAGGGCCAGGCGCCGCGCCACGACGCATCGCGCGGACCCGATCGTCATCGCGATCAGCCGGCGCAGCAGCGCCTCCCGCTGCCGGCCCAGGCCCAGCCGGCCCCCGTCGCGACGACGATCCCGACGCCGACGAGCATCCACGAGCACGACGCCCTCGCGCGCGTCGGCACGCCGCTCGGGGACGCCGCCACGCAGGTGTTCCAGCAGCTGCGGAACAACCAGCCGCTGCCGGTGAAGCAGCTCGCGGCGATGATGCGCAAGCGCAACCTCGTCACGACCGATCCCGAGCAGCTGTGGCCGCAGCTCAAGGCCGAGCTCCTCGGCGACGAGCGCAGCTACCGGACGCTCGGCTTGCGCCCGCGCATCGTGTACCGCGGGCGCGACCTGTTCGCGCCGGGGCCCGTCGCGACCAGCCAGACCGCTGATGCCGAGGCCGGGATCGCCGCGGCGCTGTCGCGGCTCGCCGGCGCGACCCATCGCGCGCTCGCGGCGCGGATCGCCCGTGCGACCGGCGCCGGCTTCGAGCGCTTGATCCACGCATACCTCGTCGCCGCCGGATATCGCGACATCGACTGGCTCAAGCGCATCGACGGGATCAGCTACGCGTCGGTCACGGCGCCGGGCATCGAGCGCACGATCCTCGTGAGCGCGCGCTCGGGTGAT
>JAPLLF010001276.1 GCA_026387715.1 Pseudomonadota bacterium | reverse complement strand
GCGTCGATGCAGCGGGGGCACGTGTCGCTGCCCAACGGCCTCGGCACGAGCTACGGCAGCGTGGTCCCGGGCGTGGCGGCCAACGAGCTGACCGCGACCGAGGACCGCGATCCGTTCGTCGGCACGCCCTGGCACAAGTGTGTTGCCGCCCGGGTCGAACGGCTCCCCTAGCAACGCCCGCGGGGATGACCATACTACTCCCCATGCCCACGACGCTTCGCCCGGCCCGGGAGCGCGGCCACGCCAACCACGGCTGGCTCGACTCCCACCACACGTTCTCGTTCGCCGACTACCACGACCCCGCGCACATGGGGTTCCGGGCGCTCCGCGTGATCAACGACGATCGCGTCAAGGGCGGCCGCGGGTTCGGCGCGCACCCGCACCGCGACATGGAGATCGTATCGTACGTGCTCGACGGCGCGCTCGCGCACAAGGACTCGACAGGCACCGACGGCGTGATCCGCCCTGGCGACGTGCAGCGGATGACCGCGGGCCGCGGCGTCACGCACAGCGAGTTCAACGCGTCGAAGACCGAGGAGGTGCACTTCCTCCAGATCTGGCTGCTGCCGAACGCGCGCAACCTCACGCCGAGCTACGAGCAGAAGACCTTCGCCGCCGCCGACAAGCGCGGCAAGCTCCAGCTCGTCGCCTCACCCGACGCCGCCGACGGCAGCGTGCGGATCAACACCGACGCGCGGCTCTACGCGGGGCTGTTCACCGATGGCGAGCGCGCGGAGCTCGCGATCCCGGCGAAGCGCCACGTGTGGATCCAGGTCGCGCGCGGCGGCGTCCGCGTCGGCGAGCGCACGCTCGGCGAGGGCGACGGGCTGGCGATCACGGGCGAGCCGGCGGTCACGCTCGTCGGCATCCCGGGGCCCGAGGCCGAGGTCCTGGTGTTCGACCTCGGCTAGTATCGCTTCACAGAGGTCTTGACCGGTTCGACGTCTGTCGTCGACCTCGACCTTGACGTTGCCCCCAACCTTGACGCGTTCGACGGCGACGTTGAGCTTGCTCCCATCGTTGAGGTTGGACGTTGCCCCTGCCGTGCCGTTGGTCGACGACAACGAAGGGGGCACGCTCAACGTCGCCGTTCAAGGGGACAACGAAGGGGTCGACGATGAAGTCGACGTCAAACGCGTCAACGACAGCAATCGGTCAGAATTCCCGTGGCCGAGTAGGTCAGCGCCGGCAGCGATCGCCGGCCTGGGCGCGATCGCCGAGCGCGATCGCGAACCCCGCGTCGCCGACGGAGACGTCGCCGCTGAACGTCTCGACGGCGCGCCCCTTCGAGATCACCGTGCACGCATAGGTGACCTGCGAACAGGCGGACCCCTGGAGCGGGCACACCAGCGCGATCTTCTCGAACAGGACGTCGAGGTGACCCTCCTCGGGGAGGTCGAGGCGATGCCGCAGCTCGATGCGCCGCGCGCGCGCCTTGTCGTTGCCGAACGTCAGCTCGCGCTCGCTGGCGACCTCGTACCACTCGCTCGGCGGCAGCAGGCGCACCATCCGCCAGCTCGTCGCGAACTGCGCGTAGAGGTAGCGCTGGTTCCCCGCGGTCACGATCCGGGTGTGCGGCGCGGCCGCCGGTGGTGGGGCGATCTTCGCGTCCGGGACGCGCAGCTTGAAGCACTTCGCGAGCTCGGCCCACGGCGCCGGCCCGAGGCAGAAGCGCTGCATGGGCGCCTGCGGCATCCGCACCATCATCTCGGCGCTGACCGGCTTGGCGATCGCCGGCGCCACCACGCTGACCAGGACGAGGAGCACGCGCCGCATCTGATGATGATAGCGCGTCGCTCCCGATGCTTCGCCTACTTCTTGAGGTCGAAGCTCAGCACGGTGGTCGGCTCGGATGCATAGAGCCGCTTGGTCACGGGCTTGTAGCCGCTGCGCTCGACCTTGACGGTGACGGTCGTGAAGCCCATGACGTCGACGTTGGTGGGCGTCGCGCCCGCGTGCTGCCCGTTGATCGAGACGGTCGCGCCAAGCGGCGTCGAGAACACGCGGAGCTTGTGGGTCGGTCGCACGAGCGTGAGGTCGACCGGGGTCGGCGCATCGGGGCGTGGCGTCACGACGCGGGTCCCCTTGGCGTAGCGCGGGTGCGTGACCTCGAGCTTGCGCTCGCGGCACGGACCATCCACGGTCAGCGGCGTCGGGCCGACGGCCTCGCCATCGACGGTCACGCTCGAGCCCGCCGGCGTGCTGGTGACGACGAGCCGGCAGGGGCCCGACCCGATGCTCGGCTGGTCGTCGTCGCGCGGGCGGACGATCGGGGGCGGCGTCGGTGGACGCGTGGTGCGCGCCATCGTGTCGGGCGGGTCGGGCTTGGGCTCGACCTTGGGCTCGACCTTGGGCTCGACCTTGGGCTCGACCTTGGGCTCGACCTTGGGTTCGACCTTGGGCTCGACCTTGGGCTCGACCTTGGGTTCGATCTTGGGCTCGATCTTCGCTTCGACCTTGGGCTCGACCTTCGTGACGATCTTGGGGTCTGGCTTCGGGATCGGCCTGACGACCGCTGGGTCGGGGCGCCTGGGGGGGAGCGTGGGTGATGCGGTGGGCGTGGCCACCTGGGCGACCGTCGGGCTCGACGGCGTGCGGAAGGCGACGGCCCACGCGAGCAACGCGATCGCGAACGCCGCGATCGCGACGCCCACGACGATGCTGAGGTGGACGCTCGCCGGCGACGCGAGCGGCTCGACGCGCTCCGTCGACGCT
>JAPLLF010000105.1 GCA_026387715.1 Pseudomonadota bacterium | reverse complement strand
AGGAACCGGCCGACGCGGTCGTGGAGCCCGCGCATCTGCGCGGTCGTCAGCAGGTGATCGCTGACGAACGGATCGGGCACGAGCCCGGTCGCGCCGTACAGCAGCTGGTTGCCGCCGAGCCGCCGCCACAGCCGCTTGCCGAGCGCGGCGTAGGTCTCGGTCGCGCGCGCCGACAGCACGTACGGCCCGTCGGAGATCGCGACGCCTTCGCCGACCCACGCGATCGTCTCACCATCGATCTTGCCGTGCGCGAGGAACGACGACCCCTCGTCGCCGTCCCAGTAGGCCTCGTCGATCGTCGTCTCGCCGACGTGCTCCATCACCAGGCGCCGGAACTCCTCCGGGACCTCGGACCACTCGTTCTCGCGGACGTCGGTGAAGTACTTCCAGGGGTCGCGCGCGCCGGCGCGCCGCCGCTCGTCGTGCACGGTGATCGCGAGCCCGACGGCGCGCAGCGCGACGCCGAACCAGTCGAGCGGGGTGGGTTTGTCGCGAAGGCTCATCGCGATCGTGCCGGCGTCGCCGGCGATCTTCAGGTAGCGCGCGACCTTCTGGTTGCGCGCCTTGCGCTTCGAATGAGGAGGCATGACACGGGTGCAAGCGCGTGACGGCGCTGCGCGTCGGGGGTTCCGGTGGCTGGAGGGAAGGAGCGGGCGGGCGCGCTGCGCCGCGGGCTCGTTCAGCCGACGACGGAGGGCGCGCGCCGATGGGTCGGGTGGGCACGCATGACGGAAGTCATTATGATCATCGCGCCGAAACCTTCAACGGTTGTTTTCGGGCCCGCCTGATCTCGCGGAGTTATGCTGCCAGTCGCGTGACCGACGCCGACCCCTTCCTCCAGACGATGGTGAGATCACGCACGGTCGCCGAGACGATCGCCGACGCGCCGCGATCGACGATCATTCCGGAGGTCGGACATTCGACGGCCGGCACGCGCGCGATGGCGGTGCTCTCCGAGCTGTCGGGTGGGGCGCTGGCGGGCACCGGCAAGCTCGCGCTCGGTGACATCATCGGGCAGGGCGGCATGGGCGTGATCCGCGCGGCCGAACAGGTCGCGCTCGGGCGCACGGTCGCGGTCAAGACGCTCAAGCCGGATCGCCGCGATCCGAGCGCCGCGCTCGATCTGCTGCGCGAGGCGTGGGTCACGGGCTCGCTCGAACATCCGAACATCGTCCCGGTGCACTTCCTCGAGCTCGACGAGCACGGCATGCCGGTGATCGTGCTCAAGCGGATCGCGGGCTCGGAGTGGAGCTCGCTCTACAACGATCCGGGCGCCGTGGCCACGCGCTTCGGCAAGCACGACCTGCTGGCGTGGAACCTCGACATCCTGCTCGACGTGCTCAACGCGCTGCGCTTCGCGCACAGCCGCGGCATCGTGCACCGCGATCTCAAGCCCTCGAACGTGATGATCGGTGACTTCGGCGAGGTCTACCTCCTCGACTGGGGCATCGCGGTCAGCCTCACCGACGACGGCAGCGGCCGGATCGCGCTCGCGACCGACGCGACCTCGCCAGCGGGGACCCCGTGCTACATGGCGCCCGAGATGCTCGGCAACGCCGGGCCGATCACCGCGCAGACCGACGTCTACCTCGCCGGCGCGGTCCTGTTCGAGCTGATCTCCGGCAAGCCGCCGCACGAGGGCGACTCGGCGGCCGAGGTGATCGCGAGCATCATGACCTCGCAGCCGCGGTTGCCCGACGGCGTGCCGGGCGAGCTGGCCGCGATCTGCGCGCGCGCGATGGAGCGCGATCCGACGCGGCGGTTCCCGTCCGTCGGCGCGCTGCGCAAGGCGATCCAGACCTACCTCGAGCACCGCGGCAGCTCGACGATCGCCGCGCGTGCCCAGACGCGGCTCGACGAGCTCGTCGGCCTGCTCGCGCTGGTCGCGCCCGGCGCCCATGCCGACGGCAACGTGAACGACGCCGCGTATCGCCTGTTCGGCGCGTGTCGGTTCGGGTTCCACGAGGCCCTGTCGGTGTGGCCCGAGAATCCCGACGCCCGCGCGGGCCTCGTGCGCGCGACGTGCGTGGTCGCCGAGTACGAGCTGGCGTCGGCCAATCCCGAGGCCGCGATCGCGCTCCTGCGGGACGTCGCCGACGCGCCCCCCTCGCTCGTCGCGCGCGCCCGGACCGCCGCC
>JAPLLF010000432.1 GCA_026387715.1 Pseudomonadota bacterium | reverse complement strand
TGCTCGTGCTCGCCGACGTCCACGGCCGGCTCGGCGACGCCACGATCACCAGCGACGGCACCTGCGAAGGCGTCATCGTCGATGCGCCGCGCGGCACCGCGGGGTTCGGCTACGACCCGCTGTTCTTCTACCCCGAGCTGGGCGCCACGTTCGGCGAGCTCGGCCTCGCCGCCAAGAGCGAGCTGTCGCACCGCGCCCGCGCGATGCGCGCGATCAAGCCCGCGCTCCTGCAGTACGTCACCGCGCTATACTGACGCATGCCCGTGCGCTGAACGATTGCCCGGGACAGGATGCGGGCTTCTCTCCGTTAACCTTCGCGTGGGCCACGCGCGGCCTGCCGGTCGCCAGGCTCGCGAAGTCGCTCGGATGGTCGGAGCCGGAGGCCACGCAACTCGAGCTGTTTCGGAACGACCTCGTCGAGCGTGTCCTGGCACAGACGCGCCCCACCTGAGGAGGTGCCGAAGGGCTTGCTCCGATTCTTGCACAGGTCGAAGGAGTGACCGCACAACATCCACCACCGCCCTGGGTTTGGTGGGTGACCCGGCTCGCCTTGCTCGCGGGGGTGATCGGCCTGGTCGTGACCGTGTGGGCGGTCGGGCCCGGCACGATCGTCGACAACCTGCGTCACATCGGCCCGTGGTTCCTCGCGTTGTTCGCGCTCGACATCGTCATCAGCGCGGTCGACGCGGCGGCGATCTACGCCCTGACGCGCGGCGACGATGCGCCGCCGTACTCCCGGGTGCTCGTCGCCCAGCTCGCCGGGCGCGCGGTCAACGCCGCCACCCCCGGCGGCAACCTCGGCGAGGCACTCAAGGCCGGCCTGCTCTCCGAAGAAACCCGACCGCCACGGGTGATCTTCGCGGTGATGTACTGCGGCCTGGCGAGCCTGTGCATCTCGCTCGCGATGATCGCGGTCGGCGCGCCCGTGACGGCGGTCCTCCTCGACCTCCACGCGGGCCTGCGGATCACGATGTTCGTCGCCGGCGGCATCGCGGCCGGCGTGGTGGTCGCGATCGTCGTCCTGGTGCGCCGCGGCATCCTCAAGAACCTCGTCGGCCTCGCCGGTCGCCTCCATATCGTGTCGTGGCGGCGCCGCCACCGATGGAAGGCCACGTTGACGGAGATCGACGAGCGCTTCCGCGCCAACGCCGGCGCGACCGGCCAGCGGCGGGCGGCCGCGCTCGTGCTGCTGTCGAAATCGCTGAGCTGGGGCTCGACCTGGGTCACCGTCGCGATCGCGGGTTACCTGCTCGACGTGTCCGAGCTCGCCGCCCTGCTGTCGGCGGGCGTCGTGCTCGGCTGGGTGTCGATGCTCGTGCCCATGGGGATCGGCGTCGCCGAAGGCGGCAGCTACGGCCTGTTCGCGCTGATCGGCGCCCCACCCTCGCTCGGCGTGTCCGTGGCGTTCGCGTCCCGCGTCCTGCAGGTGCTGGCCATCATGCTCGGCTTGGTCGTCCTCGGGCTGTTTCGCCTCAAGCAGCGCCTCCTGAGGCGCCACGCCACGGCCGCTTCGTGACTTTCAACCGTTCGAAACTTCGGGGCGAATGACGGGGATCGAACCCGCGACACCCAGGACCACAACCTGGTGCTCTACCAATTGAGCTACATCCGCCGTGTCGAGCCCCTTATCTACCCGATAGGGGCCCCGCCGTAAAGTGGGAGATCAGGGGGAGATCAGGGGGAGATCAGGTCTTGGCGCGCCGGGCAGCCAGGATCTTCACGAACGACTTGCTCCGGATCTCCTCGAGCGACAGCCCGGTGGCCAGCGCCTCGTCCTCGGTGACCGCCCCGCACGCGATGCCCCGCAGGAAGTAGTTCAGGAGGCCCTGCCCGGTCGCCGCGTCGTCGAACGTGTCCCCGACGAGGGTGGCCTGGGCGGCCTTGCCCACGAAGTTGGCGAGCCGCTCGCTGGCCGACGCGAAGCCGTCCAGGAAGAAGCTGTAGACCGCCCCGTAGCGGGTCGGAAGCTGGGCCGGGTGGAGATCCCACCCCTGGTAGAACCCGTTGACCAGCGAATGGCGGACGTCGTCGGCGTGGAGCCGCCACGCGGAGAAGATCGCGTTGCGGTTGTCGCGCTTCTGGTCGTCGGTGAGGTCTTTGCCTCGATGGACCGGGACCGGCATGATCACGGTCGCGCCATCGGACAGCGCGACGCCGGTGCCGGCGAACGACACCTTCATGACGTGCTTGGCGAAGTCGCACGCGGGGTGGCGCATGCGCTGGTGGGCGGCGGTGATGTCGCAGTTCGCGGTGTAGTCGTAGGTCCCGAAGTGGGCCGCGGCGAGGCGCGGGCCCGCGAGGCGGTGGAGGCGCGGCAGCACCGAGCGGCCCGACGCGTCGAAGATCGACTGCGTGGTCTCGACCATGAACTCCATGCGGAGCGCGCCGTGCTCGAGGCCGAGGCGATCCTCGAGCAGCTCGAACGCCTCGACGAGGGTCTCGACGTCGACCTTGCTCATGATCTTCGGCAGCGTGACGACGAAGTTCGCGGGCAGCCTGGTGGGCTTGTCGACCTGCGAGGTCACCAGCTCGGTGACGAAGATGTCGAGCGTGCGCAGCGAGCGCGCCGCAAGCTCCCGGGTCAGCGGCTTGATGCGGATGCCGATGAACGGCGGCAGCGAGCCCGCGGCCATGCCGGCGGCGACCTGCTGGGCGGCGGCGAGCGCGTGGCCGTCCTCCTCCTCGTCGGACCGGTTGCCGTAGCCGTCCTCGAAGTCGATGCGGAAGTCCTCGACGGCCTCGCGCCCGAGCTTCTCGCGGACGCGCGCGTAGACCTTGTCGACCAGCGCGCCCGAGATCCCGATCGCCTCACCAAACGTCTGGGCGTTGGGCGCGTAGGTGTCGAGCGAGCGCACCGCGAGCTCGCCGAGCTTGCGCGCGGTGTCGGCGGTGAACAGGTGCGCGCCGCCGTACACGGTGTGCACGGCCTGGCGAGCGCCGGTATCTCCCGGGTAGAGCTCGAGGACCTTGCCCTGCGCGCGGTGGACGCGCTCGAGGGCCTTTTGCAGCTTCTTCTCGGGGAGGCTCGTGCGGACCGTCATGTAGGGATCTGTATCACCTACGAGCCGCGGTAGGTCGAGTAGCTGTAGGGCGAGAGCAGCAGCGGCACGTGGTAGTGCTGCGCGCCGTCGTCGACGGTGAACTGGATCTCGACGACCGGGAAGAAGCCGGACACGTACGCCCCGGTGTGGAACCGGATGCGGTACGTGCCGGGCGCGACGGGGCCGGCTGGCGTGAGCGTGCGGAGCCGGCCGTCGTCGTCGGTGCGGCCGCTGCCGATCGGCGTCCACCCGGTGCCGTCGGCGCGCTCGAGGTCGATCGCGATGTCGCGCCCGGGCTTGCCGAGCGCGGTGTCGAGCACGTGCGTCGTGATCACGGCTGGCCTCCCAGCTCGGCGACGAGCCTGGTGAGCCGGAGCCGCGTGATCTTGATCTGCTCCTCGGCGGCCGTACGGAGCTCGTCGGCGCGCGGGCGATCGACGCGCGCGCGCAGCTCGGCGAGCATCGCCGCGGCCGAGCGCCCCGACGCGCAGGTGATGAAGATGAACCCGTGTGCCTCGACGTAGCGCCGGTTGAGCTCGGCGAGCTCCTCGGTCGTGTCCGGCGCCGCGCCCTCGGCCGCGCGCTGCTCGCCGCGCGACCAGGTCGCGTCACCGGTCGAGGAGACCTTCGCCTCGCCGATCTTCGGGTGGCCGGCGAACGCCTCGAGGAAGTCGGCCTCGCCGAGCCGCCACCACGTGCGCTCCGCCGTGCGGAGCAGCGTCGCGAGATCGTCGAAGCCGTGGTGCGCGACCATCGCGTCGACCCACCGCGTCGCCGCGCAACAGCGCTTGTACTCCGCGGCCCCGAGCGTGGCGAGCACGGGGACCGCGGCCTCGAGGCGCTCGAGGTTGCCCCACGCGCGCAGCCGGGCGATGCCGCCGCACGGGAACACGTTGACGCGCAGGTGGGTGATCGCCCCGACGCGCCGGAGCGCGTCGTCGAAGAAGTGCCGGGTGTGCGGCTGCACGGGCGTCGCGACGAGCAGCCGCCAGTCGCCGTCGCCGTGGCGGCCCTCGAGCTCGATGCGGCCCGGCGCGTTGCCCTTGAAGTGCGTGGTGTCGAGCTCGACGCGCTCGAGCGTGCCGGCCGCCGCGAGGCGCACGATGGCCCAGTCGTTGCCCGGACCGCGGCGGCGGCGGGTCTCCCAGCCGTCCGCCATCGACAGCGACGGGCCGGGCTTGATGAGGTTGTTGCGCGAGCCGAAGAACATGTCGCTGCACGTCTGGACGACGGCGCCGTTCTCGAGCGCGGCGAGATCGATCGGCCCGCCGAGCGCGCGCAGCTTGCCCCAGTCGGGCGTGACGACACCGTGGATGCGAAGCCGCGCGACGCCGCCGTCGGGGAAGATCTCGAGCTTCACGTGGGTGAAGCGCTGGTGGTGGTGCTTGGCGTCGATGCGGAACTTGTTCTTGGTGTCGCCGGCGAGCTTGGTCTGCGGCAGCAGCTCGACCCACGTGGCGGCGTCGAGCTGCGCGAGATCGAGCGCGTCGTCGGTCGTCCCGGCTGCGCCGCCGATCGTCGCGGCCGACAGCCGGCACGACTCGGGGAAGTTGCCGCGGAACCACGCGGTGTCGACGACGACGCCGTGGATCGTGCCCGGCATGCCGAGCCGGATGACGCACCAGTCGTGCCCGGGCTCGCGGCGGCGGCGGGTCTCCCAGCCGTCCATCCACTTGCCCTTGTCGGTGTAGAGGTGGTCCTTCCACACCGCGTCGCCGGGCTTGAGCAGGTTCTCTTTCTCGGCGAAGAACTCGTCGTTGCAGGCGATGGCGGCGCCGCGCACGCCCTCGGCGGCGAGGTCGGGGAGGTCGGTGAAGTCTTCACTCATAGCAATTCTCCGAGCTGTCCAGCGACGACGACGCCGTCGCGCGCGACGCACGTGCCGCGCAGGTAGGTGGCGATGACCTTGCCGCGTAGCCGCTCGCCCGCATACGGCGTGACGCGATGGCGATGATGGATGCCCTCGGGGGTGACGGTCTGCAGCGCCGCGGGATCGAACACGACGAGGTCGGCGTCGTGGCCGGCGGCGATCGCGCCCTTCTTGCCGGTGAACCCGGCGAGCGCGGCCGGCCGCTCGCACATCCAGCGGACGACGTCGACGAGCGTGTGGCCGCGGGCGTGCGCCTCGGTCCACACGACCGACAGCGCGAGCTGGAGGCCGGACACGCCGCCCCACGCGGCGACGAAGTCCCCGTGCTCGAGGGCCTTGAGGTTCGGGCTGCACGGCGAGTGATCGGACGCGACGAGCTCGAGCACGCCCTCGGCGAGCGCGGCCCACAGCGCCTCGCGATTGGCGGCGTCGCGGATCGGCGGCGCGCACTTGAACGGCGTCGCGCCGTCGGGGATCCGCTCGGCGACGAAGTGCAGGTAGTGCGGGCAGGTCTCGGCCGACAGCGGCAGCCCCTCGATCCGCGCGTCGCGCAGGCGGCCGAGCGCGCTCGCGGCCGAGTGGTGGACGATGTGCGTGCGCGCGCCGGTCGCGCGGCACAGCCGGGTCGCCAGCTCGATGGCCTGCTCCTCGGCCTCCGGCGGCCGCGACGCCAGGTAGGTCGCGTAGCGGCGCGGGTTTGCGTCCCGCAGGCTCGCGGCGACCGCGTCGATCGGCCCGATGACCTCGGCGTGGACGAGCAGCGGGACGCGGGTCCCCCCGACGTGACGCAGCGGGGCGAGGATCCCCATCGCCGGGCCGAGGCTGTCCTCGTCGACCCAGCCGAACTCGGCGACGCCGCTGTCGACGAGGAAGCACTTGAAGCCGCGCACCCCGTCGGCCACCATGCCGGCGAGCTCGCCGGCGTTGCCCGGGACGACGCCGCCCCAGAACCCGACGTCGACGGAGCACTGCCCCCGGGCGGCCCCGCGCTTGGCGGCGAACCCCTCGCGCGACGTCGTCGGCGGGATCGAGTTGAGCGGCATGTCGACGAGCGTGGTGATGCCGCCGACGGCCGCGGCGCTCGTGGCGGTCGAAAACCCCTCCCACTCGGTGCGGCCCGGCTCGTTGAGGTGGACGTGGGTGTCGACGACACCCGGCATGATCACGAGGTCGTCGACGTCGTCGAGCTCCGAGCCGGCGCCACCGACGTCGTCCCAGGCGGCGACGCGCTCGATCTCGCCGTCGCGCACGTGGATCGCCGCCGGGGCGATGCCGGCCGGAGTGACGACATGTCGCGATCGAATGACTCGCATCGGCGCGAGTATAGCGATCGGGGGCTGCATGGTAGAACGCGGTTGCGATGAAAGCCGCCGAAGTTCGTAAAGCCTTCCTCGAGTTCTTCAAGAGCAAGGGCCACGAGGTGGTCGCGTCGAGCTCGATCGTCCCGAGCAACGACCCGACCCTGCTGTTCACGAACGCCGGCATGGTCCAGTTCAAGGACGTGTTCACCGGCGTCGAGAAGCGCCCCTACAAGCGCGCGACGACGTCGCAGAAGTGCGTGCGCGCCGGTGGCAAGCACAACGACCTCGACGAGGTCGGCAAGACCCCGCGCCACCACACCTTCTTCGAGATGCTCGGGAACTTCTCGTTCGGCGACTACTTCAAGGAGGACGCGATCACGTGGGCGTGGGAGCTCATCACCAAGGTCTACAAGTTCGACACCTCGCGCATGTGCGTGACCGTGTTCGGCGGTGACGACGAGCACCTCCCCGGCGTGCCCGCCGACGACGAGGCGCGCGCGATCTGGAAGCGCGTCACCGGCTGGGGCGACGAGCGGATCATCGGGCTCGGCAAGGCCGACAACTTCTGGATGATGGGCGACACCGGCCCGATGGGGCCGTGCACCGAGATCCACTACTTCACGCCCGGCGTGCCGACGACGTTCCCGACCCGCGACCCCCAGACGTGGGGCGGCTGGCTCGAGTTCTGGAACAACGTGTTCATGCAGTTCGAGCGGCGCGACAAGGACGGCGAGCTGTTCCCGCTGCCCGCCCCCTCGATCGACACCGGCGCCGGGCTCGAGCGCGTGACCTGCATCCTGCAGGACAAGCAGTCGAACTACGACACCGATCTGTTCGCGGCGATCCTCGCGAAGACCGCGGCGCTCGCCGGGGTGACCTACGGCGCGGACCCGGAGAAGGACACCGCGATCCGCGTGATCGCCTACCACGCGCGCTGCTCGACGTTCCTGATCGGCGACGGCGTGTTCCCCGACAAGACCGGGCGCGAGTACGTGCTGCGCCGGATCTTCCGCCGCGCGGTGCGCCACGGCAAGCAGCAGCTCGGCATCGACAAGCTGTTCATGCACGAGGTCTGCATGACGGTGATCGACGAGATGAAGGACGCCTATCCCGATCTCGAGACCAAGCGGTCGACGATCGAGAAGGTCTGCCGCAACGAGGAGGAGCTGTTCCGCCGCACGCTCGCGCACGGCCTGGCGCTGCTCGAGGACGAGTTCGCGGTGATGGCCAGGACGGGCGCGACGCAGGTGTCGGGCCCGACGGTGTTCAAGCTGTACGACACGTTCGGCTTCCCCGAGGACCTCACCCAGATCGTCGCGGGCGAGCGCGGCTTCACCGTCGACGACGTCGGCTATCAGGCCGAGATGAAGAAGGCGCGCGAGCTGTCGAAGTTCGCGGGCTCCGAGCAGGAGGTCGTCGCCGCCGATCTGAAGTCGGTCGCAGGCGAGCTCGGCGCGACCAGGTTCGTCGGCTACGAGGGCACCTCCGGCGAGGGCGTGGTCCGGGCGATCCTCCAGGGGGCCGCGCGCGTCGACCGCGCCGTCGCCGGCGCCGCGGTCCAGCTCGTGTTCGACCAGACGCCGTTCTACGCCGAGTCGGGCGGGCAGATCGGCGACGCCGGCATGGTCTCGGCGCCGCACGGGCTCGTGCGGATCGACGACACCAAGAAGCCGACGGGCGACATGTTCGTGCACGTCGGCGTCGTCGAGCGCGGCGAGCTCAAGGTCGGCGATCGGGTGCAGCTCACGGTCGACGGCGCGCGCCGCGACGCGATCCGCGCGAACCACTCGGCGACCCACCTGCTCAACCTCGCGCTCAAGTCGGTGCTCGGCGGGCACATCGCGCAGAAGGGCTCGCTCGTCGCGCCCGATCGCCTGCGCTTCGACTTCGCGCACATGGCGCCGATGACCGACGACGAGAAGCGCCAGGTCGAGGATCTCGTCAACGCCGAGATCCGCGCGAACGCCGCCAGCCACGTCGACGTCCTCCCGATCGAGGCCGCCAAGCAGCGCGGCGCGGTCGCGATGTTCGGCGAGAAGTACGGCGACACCGTGCGCGTCGTGGCGATCGGCCGCGCCTCGCTCGAGTTCTGCGGCGGCACCCACGTGCACCGCGCGGGCGACATCGGCATGTTCAAGCTGCTGTCGGAGAGCGGCGTCGCCCAGGGCGTGCGCCGCATCGAGGCGGCCACTGGCGTCGGCGCGTTCGACTACCTGCGGCGGCTCGAGAGCGAGCTCGGCCGGGCCGCGACCACGCTCGGACTCAAGGGCGGCGCGCAGATCTTCGAGGTCGCCGCGCGCGCCGACAAGACGGTGCACGACTACAAGACGCTCGAGAAGGAGATCGCCAAGCTCAAGCGCAGCATCGCGTCGGGCGGCGGCGGCCGCGATCTCCTGACGGAGGTCCAGATCATCAAGGGCATCAAGGTGCTCGCCGCCTCGGTCGACACCGACGACGGCAAGGTGCTGCGCGAGACCGGCGACGCGCTCCGCGACAAGCTCGGCTCGGGCGTGCTGCTGCTCGCCGGCGTCGGCGGGGCCGAGGTCAAGCTGCTCGCGATGGTCACCAAGGACCTCGTCGGCACGCTATCGGCGGGCAAGCTGCTCGCCGAGATCGCGACGATGCTGGGCGGCCGCGCGGGCGGCAAGCCCGATCTCGCCCAGGGTGGTGGCAAGGATGTTGCCGCCGTCCCCGCCGCGCTCGATGCTGCGCGGACGTGGGTCGCCAATCACGCGTGAGCTGGAGCTGAGAGCCCGATGTCAGTAAACGAGCTGTTCGACGTCATCTTCCGCTGGGTCCACCTGATCGCCGGGATCATGTGGGTCGGCAACTCGATGCTGTTCAACTGGCTCGATCGCAACCTCGAGAAGCGCGGCCACGAGCTCGGCAAGCTCTCGCAGGGCAAGATCTTCATGGTCCACTCGGGCGCGTTCTACGAGGCCGAGAAGATGCTCCTCGAGCCCGGGGCGATGCCGAAGAACCTCTACTGGTTCAAGTGGCAGAACGGCATCACGTGGATCTCGGGCATCTGCCTGTTCATCGTCGTCTACTACATGAACAACGCCGCGTACCTCGTCGATCCGAGCCGCCACGGCACGTCGCCGATCGTCGGGATCACGATGTCGGTGTCCGCGTTGTTCGTCGGCTGGATCGTCTACGACGCGCTGTGGCGCATCCTCGGCGAGCTCCGCCCCAGGCTCGCGACCGCGCTGTCGATCGCGATGCTGTTCGGCGCGGCGTTCGCGTTCTCCCAGTTCTTCAGCGGGCGTGGCGCGTACCTGCAGACCGGCGTGCTCATGGGCACGATCATGACCGGCAACGTGTGGTTCACGATCGTGCCCTCGCAGCACGAGCTGATCGACGCGACCACGACCGGCCGCCCCCAGGACCCGCTGATCTCGCTGCGCGCCAAGCAGCGCAGCATCCACAACAACTACCTGACGTTCCCGCTGCTGTTCATCATGGTGTCGTCGCACTTCCCCGCGGCGAACCAGTCGTACCTCAACTGGGCGATCCTGATCGTGGTGATGATCGGCGGCGCCGGCGTCCGCCACTTCATGAACATCCGCTACCGCGGCGATGGGGTGCAGCTGCCCACGCCGAAGTGGCTGGCGCCGGCGTTCGTGATGGCGGGGATCGCGGCGTTCGGCTTGTTCGTCGGCACGCGCGTCACGGCGCCGGCGCAGGCGCGGTTCGACGGCCCGGTCTCGTTCGCGCGCGTGCAGGAGATCCTCGCGACCCGGTGCACGATGTGCCATTCGGCCAAGCCGAGCGACGCGGTGTTCAAGTCGGCGCCGCTCGGGGTCATGTTCGACACGCCGGCGCAGATCCAGGTGATGGCGCCGAAGATCCGCTACCGGGTGTTCGAGCTGCAGAACATGCCGTTCAACAACCAGACCCAGATCACCAGCCAGGAGCGCGCGGAGCTCGCGCGCTGGATCGACGACGGCGCCCGCACCGAGTGATCTCGGGATCCCCAGGCGTACCCGTGACCCTCGCTGGTTCTGTGTCACCGTGCGGGCGGCATGCACAAGCACACGGTCTTGCGCGCCGTCGCCCCGGCCCCGACGCGTGAGAACCGACCGACGGTCAAGATGGCTGACGGCCAGCTCCGGTCGCTGCTCGTCGCGGAGGCACCGCCCACGCCGCGCAGCGCCCCGACCCCGAGCGCGAGCGCCTCTCCCCAGCGCACCCTGGCCCACACCAAGCGCCGGTGATCGGCCGCGAGGCGTGAGCCGACTCGTCGCTAGTAGACGTAGCCCAGCGTGACGGCGCCACCGAGGTAGCTGTCCCGTGCCCCGAACACGTCCTGCTCCATGTCCGCGTCGCGCCCGGTCGCCTTCATGCCCTTGCCGGTGAACTTGAACCCGATGGTCTCGAACCGGAACGCCGCCCGCGCGAACAGGTTCTTGCTCACCATGTAGTCGCCGCTGATCTCGCCCTCGAAGCCAGTGACGCTCGCGGCGCCGTACGAGGCCGGAGTCTGGATCTGCCCGGTGTCGGTGAACAGCATGAGGCCCGCGTCGAGGTTGAACGTGAACTTGTCGGACACGGGGTACTTGAAGAACAGGTTCGGGTCGATGATCGTGTAGCTCACGTTCGGGATGTCCGCGACGTCGTTCTGCGCGATCGTGAACGACTGGCCCCCGAAGTTGATCGACGCGCCGATCACCGGCGAGGTCGGCGTCTTGTTGAACGGATAGCGGAACACCGCGCCGAACGAGTAGCGGATCGTGCTGGTCTCGAGCTTGGTCGCGACGTTGTTGATCAGCGCCTGCGAGCTGATCTTGACGACCTTGTCGACCATCAGGTTGAGGCCGAGGTTCTTGAGCAGGTCGCTGCGCTTGTGCGACATCGCGAGCGGATACAGCGTCGCGTCGACGAGCAGGCCACCGGCCGGCACGCCCTTGTAGCCTGGCGGCTTGCTGCCGAGATCGGCGCTGTACGTGAAGGCCATGCGACGCGCCATCACCGACAGGCCGACGACGGCATCGACCGCGCGCTCGCCCGGTGACAGCGCCGCGGCGTTCGGCTCCTCGGGCTCGTCGCCAGCTTCGTCGTTGCCCTCCTCGAGCGCCTCCTCGTCGTCACCGCGCTTCGCGGCCCGCTTCTTCTTCGCCGGCTTCTTCACCTCGCCGTCCTCGCCCTCGCCCTCGCCTTCCTCCTCCGCGACGTCCGGCTTCGCGACCTTGGTGGGCTTCTTCTTCATCGGCAGCGGGTTCTCGTCCTCCTCGTCGCTGACCTTCTTCTTCGTCGTCGGCTTCTTCCGCGGCGCGTCCTCCTCGTCGACGGCGTCGCTGCCCTTCTTGTCGGTCTTCTTGCCGCCGAACCCCGACTTCTTGGGCGCGGGCTCCTCCTCGTCCTCGTCGCCGCCCTTCTTCTTCACGGGCTCGACCTTCTCGACCTTCTTCTTCGGGGTCTCCTCCTCGTCGTCGCCCTTGCCGCCCGCGCGGTTCCCCTCGAGCGCCTCGACCACGGGCAACAGCTCGTCCTTGAGGTCCTTGAGCGAGGTGCCCTCGAGCTTCGAGCTTTCGGACTTCGTGTCGACCTTGCCGACGATGTCGCCGTCCTTGCCGCACAGCTTGATCTTGATGATGTACTCGTCGCGACGCTTCTCGATCTTGCCCTCGATGACGCCGTCGATCTTGAGCTTCTTCGCGACCTTCTTGACGTTCTTCTCGGTCACCTTGGCCGCGTCGAGCTCCTCGGCGGCCGCGGTCCACTTCTCGGTCGACAGGACCGTGTGGTTCTTCTTGAGGAGCTTGATGACGTCCTCCTGGAACTTCTCGGCCTTGGGGCCTTCGAAGTCGAGGACGACCAGGCGCTTGCGCCCGCCCGCGTGCGCGTCGGTGCTCGCCGCGAAGACGATCGCGACGATCGCGATCACCAGGCCGACGAGGCTACTCGGGTTACGTCTCGATCTCGAACTCGTCATTACCTGCTCCAGTTTTGGACTCGCCCGCTCCACCGAAGCCAGCGTTGGCGCCGCCCGAGATGCCGCGGAAGAGAAGCGCGAAGTCGGAGGGGCTCGTCGTGTGCTTGAGCGCCTCCTCGTAGGTCACGAGGCGTTGCTTCACGAGCGCCGAGAGCGACTGATCGAAGGTCTGCATCCCGTACGGGTGCAGGCCTTCCTTGATCGCGTCCTTGATCTCGCGGGTGCGCGCCGGGTCCTCGATCATCTCGCGGATGCGCTCGGTGTTCGTCATGATCTCGATCGCCGGGACCATGCTCTTGCCGTCGGCGCGCGGCAGCAGCCGCTGCGAGACGACGCCGCGGAGCACGCTCGCCAGCGTCAGGCGTGCCTGCTGCTGCTGGTGCGTCGGGAACATCGAGATGATGCGGCTGACCGTCTCGGTCGCGTCGTTGGTGTGCAGCGTCGACAGCACGAGGTGGCCGGTCTCGGCCGCGGTCATCGCGATCTGCGCGGTCTCGAAGTCGCGCATCTCGCCGACGAGGATCACGTCTGGATCCTGACGCAGCGCCGCGCGAAGTGCCCGTCCAAACGACATCGTGTCGAACCCGAGCTCGCGCTGGTTCATCACCGAGCGCTTGTCGCGGAACGTGTACTCGATCGGGTCCTCGATCGTGACGATGTGATACGCGTTCTGCGTGTTGAGGTAGTCGATCATCGCCGCGAGCGTGGTCGACTTGCCGGAGCCGGTCGCGCCGGTCACCAGGACGATGCCGCGCGAGTGATCGGTGAGGCCGAGGACGGCCTTGGGCAGGTTGAGCGACTCGAACCCCGGGACCTCTGGTGGGATGAGCCGGAGCACCATGCCGACCGAGCCGCGCTGCTGGAACAGGTTGACGCGGTAGCGCACCCCGTCGGGGGTGCCGTAGGCGAGGTCGATGTCGAGGTTGGTCTCGAAGTCCGCGCGCTGGCGGTCGTTCATCATGTGCACGGCGAACTGCGCGATCGCCTCCCTCGTCAGGGCGGGGACGTCTCGCACGGTGCGGAGGTCGCCCTTGATGCGAAAGATCGGGGGGAGCCCGGCCTTGAGGTGGACGTCGGATGCACCGAGCTGGCGGGCGGCGCCGAGGACACGATCTAGGACCTGACTCATCGACGGTACCGGCGAGAATATCCCAAACCTTCCATCCCGAACAGGCGGGTTCCGCGACACTGCGGTACCCTGTGCCGGGATGCGCTGCGCGACCTGCGGCACGGAGAACACGGCGGACTCGAAGTTCTGTGGTGGTTGTGGCGCGAAGACCAGCGCGAAACCCAGCAGCAGCGTCGCGCCGACACAGAAGATCTCCGATGACGTCCGCTGGGCCGACACCCGTCCGGCCTCCGCACCGCACCCGATCGCCCAGGCGGCGGCCGCCGCCCGCTACAACAGCCAGCCGCCGCAGATGCCAGCCCCTGGCATCTCGGGGGCCCAGCCCGTACCGATGGCGCTCGCCCCGCGATCGGGCCCGGTGTCGTCGATCGTGCCGTCGATCGTGCCGTCGGCCAGCCCGATCGCCCCGTATGCCCCGTATGGCTCCCCGAACCCCACCGGCCCGGTCGCACCGGTCGCCCAGGCGGTGGCCCCGATCGCCCCGATCGCCCCGATCGGCGCCCCGATCGGGGCGAATCCGCGCCGCCCAACCCCGGAGAGCTCGCTCGACGCGTCGATCACGCCCCCGCGCCGTGGTCGAGGCCTCGTGGTGGCGGTCCTCGTCCTCGACCTCGGCCTCGCGGCCGCCGGTGGCTGGCTGCTCATGCAAGGGCTCGGGTACTAGGTGGGAAATAGGAAGTCCATCGGACTCGTGCGAAGATCGCGTGGCGCGACGTGACCACCATCGAACACAGCGTCCAGTATCGTCAATCGTCGGGGGACTACTCGCTCATCGGCGTCGAGGTGCTGGTTCTCGACGGCGACGTGCGCGTGCACGCCGGCATCCAGCAGCTCCTCTCCGAGGCGCACCTCCACGTCACCTGCGTGACCGACGCCGCGGAGGCGCTCGAGCTCGTCGAGAAGCAGTTCTTCTCGGTGATGCTCGTCGATATCGACACCCCGAACCCACCCGCCGGGATCTCGACCATCGCGACGCTCAAGGAGCGTTCGCCGACCAGCATGATCATCGCGCTGACGCCGCGCCGCTCCTACGACGACGCGGTCGAGGCGGTCCGCGCGGGTGCGATCGACCTGATCTTGAAGTCGCCCGACTCGGTCGCGTACCTCAAGGAGCGCGTGTTCGATGCCGCGGGCCGCTCGGTCGGCAAGCGCGAGGTCGACACGATCCTCGACGATATTCGCCGGGTTCACGACGAGTTCCTGCGGCACTTCATGGATGCCGAGCGGCGCGCCATCGAGGCCACCGATCGTGCGGCCGGGCGCGATCCGAATCGCAACGTGGGCAACGAGGAGCTCCGCGTGCTCGTGATCGACGAGGTCGATGACTTCGTGACGGCGATCTCGGAGGCGAACCCCGCGCACTTCCAGTTCGTCCACGCGACGTCGGGCGGCGAAGGGCTCGATCGGATCAGCACCGCGCCGTTTCACTACGCGATGGTCGCCGAGGACATCTCGGATCTGCCCGCCAAGACCATCGCGCGGACGATCCGCAATCAGCACTCCGACACCGTCGTGCTCACGTTCCTCGGCCCGAGCGACAACGGCAAGGTCGAGCTCGTCGAGACGCTCGGCACCCGGACGATCATCGCGCCGTTCAACGACGTGCAGCAGCTCCTCGTCCGGCTCGACGAGCTCGCCGAGGCGTGGCGGGCGAAGGCCCGCGAGCGGCGCTACACGCAGGCGTTCAAGGAACGCCACTACGACTTCCTCCGGCGCTACGTCGAGATCAAGACGAAGATCGATCGCGCGCTGCGCGACGGCCCCGGTTGATCGCACGCTGATCGAGCCCTGATCGACCCTGATCGCGCCCCTGCGCTCGGGTCGCACGCCGTGGCATGGCGCTTGTATCAGTGGTCCTCGTGCGCACGCTGTTTCCCACCGCCACGGGCCCGGTCTCCCCGGTGCGCTCGCGCCTGACCGACGTGGGTTGCAAGGCGGGTCCATGGATCATCGAGAGCGAGCTCGGCCGCGGTGGCATGGGCACGGTCTATGCGGTCACCCATGACACGATCGGCAAGAAGGCCGCGCTCAAGGTGCTCCACGCCGAGCTGATGTCGGAGCGCAACACCGCCCGCATCCTGCTCGAGGCGCGGATCGTCAATCGCGTGTCCCACCCGGGCATCGTCGACATCTTCGAGACCGGCACGCTGGCGGACGGCCGCGCGTACCTGGTCATGGAGCGGCTCGATGGCCTGTCGCTCAGCGCCTATGCCCGCGCCGGCAAGCTGCTGCCGACCACGGTGATCGACATCCTGCTCCAGATCTGCGACGCGCTCGCGGCCGCCCACGCGGCGGGCATCGTCCATCGCGATCTCAAGCCCGACAACGTGTTCCTCCAGAACCTCCCGGCGACGCCGACCGTGAAGCTGCTCGACTGGGGCATCGCCAAGGTCACGACCGACATCCGGCACACGCTGGAGGGCACGCTCGTCGGCACGCCGCACTACCTGTCGCCCGAGCAGGCGCGGGGCGGGACGATCACCGCGCAGAGCGATATCTACTCCCTCGGCATCATGGCGTACGAGCTGTTCCTCGAGCGCCTGCCGTTCGATGCGGACAACGCGCCCGAGGTGCTCGTCATGCACCTGCGCGAGACGCCCCCGCTGCCGAGCCTCGGGTGGCCCGACGTGCCTGCCGAGCTCGAGGCGCTCCTCCTCGCGATGCTCGCGAAGGCGCCGGAACAGCGGCCGACGCTGGCGAAGGTGGTCAGGACGCTCACCGCGGTGCGCGCCGAGCTCGATCGCCGGGTGCGCGTCTCGTCCCTGATCCGGACCCACGCACCGACAGCGCAACCGTACGCACCGATTGCGCATGCCTCGACCCAGCGGCTCCGCACCCGGCGGATGCCCCGCTGGCAGGTCGCGATCGGCTCCAGCGTGCTCCTCTCGCTGGTCGCGCTGTTCGCCGTCGGGCACGCGAGCGACGCGGCCGGGGTGACCCACGACGCCGTCCACCGAGCCGAGTCGGTGACGCCGCTCGTGCACGACGCGCGCACGCGGTCGACCGCCGCCAGGACCGTCGCCAGGCCCCCCACCCCCGACAACGACGCCACGGTGTCGCTTCAGCCCACGGTCCCGAGCGTTATGCCGGTCGTCGCGCCGAGCCCCGCGCCGAGCACCACCCACCCGCGGGCACGCAAGCTCCCCCGCGCCACCTCCACCGCGCCGCGCCGCGGCGCGCGGATCGCCCCCGACGGCATCCTCGAATCGTACTGATGTCCACCACCCGGTTCATCCTCCCGCTCGTCGCGCTCGTCGCAGCCACGACCGCCGCCGCCGAGCCCGTGCCCGCGAAGGCCCGCACGCTCGCGGCCGAGGGTCTCCAGGCGCACGCGGCCGGAGACTACCGACGCGCGATCGACGCGTTCGAGCGCGCGTACGTCCTCGCGCCGTCGGGCAACCTGATCTTCAACCTCGCCCAGGCGTATCGCCTGGCCGGCGACTGCGAGAACGCGCTCATCATGTATCGCCGGTTCCTGCTGTCCGGCCCCACGGTGGAGGCCGCGAACCTCGCCGGCGTCCACCTGCGCGCGATGGAGCGCTGTGTCGTGCAGCTGGAGACGATCCCCATGGTCCCCCTACGCCCGCGACCGATCCCCCCGTCGCCCACGCCCACGCCCACGCCCACGCGCACGCCCACGCCCACGCCCACGCCCACTATGGTCACGCGAACGCCGACCCTCACGCATCCCCCGATCGTCATCGGCCTGGCGGCCACCGGCGTGGCCGCGCTCGGCGTCGGCCTCGTGTACGCGCTCGACGCGCGCGCCGCGAGCCGCGACGTCGAAGCCCTGTACGCGCGCGGGAGCGCGTGGACGGACATCGCGGACACCGACGCGCGCGGCAAGCGCGACACGCGGCTGTCGATCGGCTTCGGGATCGGCGGCCTCCTCGCGGTCGGTGGCGCGATCGGGCTGCACCTCTACGATCGCCACGCCGCCGAGCGCGCGACGATCTCGGTCGCCCAGAACAGCCATACGGGCGGTGCCCAGGTGAGGGTCGGATGGTCATTCTAGCCCTCGCGCTGCTGGTGCTCGGTGGCTGCTACGCCCCGGCGCTCCGCGACTGCACCGTCACGTGCGCGGCGGACGAACCGTCTGCCTGCGCCGATGGCCAGGCGTGCACGCACGGCTACTGCGTCGCCGACCCCGCCACCACCTGCGCGCTGGACCTCCCCGATGCGCGGCCACCCCCACCCACCGACGCGATGCCGGACGCACATCCCGTCGATCCGCTCACCACGCGCCTGCACGTGTCGATCATGGGTCGCGGGCGGGTCGACATCGAAGGCCAGGGATCGTGCGCGACCGACTGTACGGTCACGATCACTCGCGACGTGCAGCTGCGGCTGACCGCGGTCGACCTCGATCAGGAGTTCGACCGCTGGACGAGCGCGGCCTGCCAGGGCCAGCCGAAACGCTGCGAGCTGATCCCCGGCACACCGACGGTCGACGTCTCCGTGAGATTCCACTAATCGGCGTATAGTGCCGCCCGTGCTGGCGCCGAAGACGACCGTGATCGTCAACCCCAACTCGCAGGGCGGCAAGCTCGGCAAGCGCTGGACGGAGCTGAGCGACGTCATCGGCCGCGTGTTCCCGTTCGACGAGGTGATCACGCGGGGGCCCGGCGACGCGACCCGGCTCGCGCGCGAGGCGCTGCGCGCCGGCGTGGAGCGCGTGATCTCGATCGGCGGCGACGGCACCGTCAACGAGGTCGTCAACGGGTTCTTCGACGACGCCGGCCAGGCGATCAACCCCGCCGCCGCGTTCGGCCTCATCCCGTTCGGCACCGGCGGCGACTTCCGGCGCACGGTGAACCTGCCGCACGTGTTCGCCGACGCGGTCGACGTGATCCACGCGGGGCGCACGCGGATGATCGACGTCGGCCGGCTCGACTTCACGCGCAGCGACGGCACCCGCGCGATGCGGATGTTCGCGAACATCACGTCGTTCGGGGTGTCGGGCGTCGTCGATCGACTGGTCAACGAGAGCGGCAAGAAGCTCGGCCGGCTGTCGTTCATGCTCGCGACCGCGCGCGCGACGTGGTCGTACAAGAACAAGCGCGTGCAGCTCGTGTTCGACGATCAGGACCGCATCGAGGCGACGATCAACACGGTCGCGGTCGCCAACGGCAAGTACTTCGGCGGCGCGATGATGATCGCTCCGCACGCCGAGCTCGACGACGGCGTGTTCGACGTGATCGCGATGGGCGACCTGACGTTCGGCGATCTGCTCGCGAGCGGCCGCCGGCTCTACAAGGGCACGCACCTCGCGATGGACAAGGTGACGGCGCGGCGCGCGAAGACCATCGACGCCGAGCCGATCGAGCCCGGCGACGTCGTCGAGCTCGACGTCGACGGCGAGAACCTCGGGCGCCTGCCGGCGCGCTTCCAGCTCGTGCCCGCGGCGCTCCGGCTGATCACCCCCGTGGCCTGATGCTGCGGGTCGTCCACGGAAATCGCGCCGAGGCCCTGCTCGACGCGATGCTCGACACGATCCCCGCGCTCGATCCGTTCGCGCCCGCGACGATCGTGGTCGGCAGCCACCTGATCGCACGCTGGATCACCCGCGAGGTCGCGTTCACCCGCGGCATCGCGTCGGGGCTCGACCTCGTGACCTTCGATCGGTTCGTCGAGCGCACGTGGACGGAGGGCACCGACCTCGAGGCGCTCGATCGGCGGCAGCTCGCCGCGGCGATCGCCTCGGTGCTCGCGGATCCCGGCGTCGTCCGGCGGCTGCCCGCGGTCGCCGCGTACCTCGCGGCCGCGCCCGACGCGGGCGATCGCGCCGGGCCGCGGCGCGTGCAACTCGCCGACGAGCTCGCCAGGCTCGCGTGGAACTACGCGCTGGCGCGGCCCGACTGGATGCCGGCGCTCGCGATCGCGAAGCTGCCCGAGGAGCTGCTCGAGCTCGGCGACCTGGCGCGCTGGCAGGCCGCGCTGCTCGGCGAGGCGCTGTCGCGGCTCGCGATGGTGCCGACGCCGATGCTGCCGTGGGCCCGCCGCCGCGCCGGGCTGCCGTCGCCGCGGCTCGCCACGCCGGTCGCGGTGTTCGGCATGTCGTTCCTCGCCCGCGCGCAGCTCGAGGCGCTGTCCGATCTGTCCGAGGCGACCGACGTGACGCTGTTCCTGCTCGATCCGTGTCGCGAGCTGTGGGACGACGTCGCCGGGCGCCGCGGGCTCGAGGCCGCGCGCGCGGCGGACGACCAGCCGCTGCAGCTCGTGCTGTGGGGGCGCCCGGTGCGCGACACGGTGACCGCGCTCATCGAGCGGACCGGCGGCGATCTCGACGACTGCTTCGTCGACGCGCCCGACGCGACGACCGCTCGCGCGCAGCTGATCGCCGACGTGATGACGCGCGCGGCGCCGACGCGGACGTTCGACGCCGCGGGGGTGGTCGTGCACGCGTGCCCCAACGCGCGGCGCGAGATCGAGGTCGTCGCCGACTAGGCCCGCCGCCGGCTCGACGCGGACCCGACGCTGCGCGCGCACGAGATCGCGGTGTGGATCGCCGGCGACGTCCGCGGCTACCTCGCGCAGGCGCCGTCGGCGTTCGACGCGGTCGGCGTGCCGTGTCACCTCGTCGACGCGCCGGTCGACGATCGCGGGCGGATCGGCGAGGCCGTGCTGTCGCTCCTCGAGCTGCCGACGTCGACGATGTCGCGCCGCGACCTGCTGCGCGTGATGACCCACCCCGCGGTGCTCGCGCGGTTCCCGCACGCCGACGCCGAGGACTGGGTGCGATGGACCGAGCGGCTCGGCATCGCGCACGGCGCCGACGCGAGCGCGCACGAAGGCACCTACCTCGAGGAGCACCGCGGCCAGTTCCACTGGGATCAGGGCGTGCGCCGGCTCGCGCTCGGCGCGTTCATGGTCGGCGGCGAGCGCTCGGGCCGCGGGCCGGCCAGGCTCGGGATCGCCGAGCTCCCCGAGGTGGCGCCCGAGGAGGTCCCGCCCGACCTCCAGCGCAGCGCGGCGACCTACGCGCTGCTCGTGCGCTCGTTGTGCGCCGACGCTGCGTGGCTCGGCTCGCGCGAGGTGCCGCTCGCCGAGTGGGCGGAGCTGTTCGTCGGGCTCGTCGACGCCTACCTGTCGCCGACCACCGCGGAGACCGAGCTCGAGCTCGCGCGCGACGTCGAGCGCGCGCGCAAGATGCTGGCGGGCCTCGCCCACCTCGATCTCGACGGCCGCGCGGTCGGCTTCCGCGAGGCGCGCCAGCACGCGATCCACGCGTTCGCGTCGGCGCGCAGCAACCGCGGCGAGCCGCTGGCCTCGGGCGTGATGGTCGCGCCGCTGCAGGCGATGCGCGGCGTGCCCGCGCGCGTCACGTTCGTCGTCGGACTCGACGCCGGCGCGTTCCCGGCGGGCGACGTCACCAGCCCGCTCGACCTGCGGCGCAAGGGCCGCCAGGGCGACGTCAGCGAGCGCGACCGCGATCGCGCCGCGTTCCTCGAGCTCCTGCTCGGCGTGCGCGACACGCTGCACCTGTCGTACGTCGCGGTCGAGCCGAAGAGCGGCCAGCCGCTCAACCCGTCGTCGATCATCCTCGAGCTCGCCGACGCGCTCGCGCCGTACCTCGGCGCCGCGTCGAGCAGCGCGGCGCTCGCGCGGTTGACCGCGACGCACCCGCTGCATCGGTTCGCCGAGCACGCACCGCGCCACCCGCGCGAGCCGTGGGCCGTCGAGGTCCGCGATCAGGTGCGCTGGCACCTGCGGTCGCAGGGCTACGCGATCCCCGACGAGGAGGGCATGGCCGCGCTGCTCGACGAGCCGGCGCAGC
>JAPLLF010000211.1 GCA_026387715.1 Pseudomonadota bacterium | reverse complement strand
GATGCGCACCGCGCACCACATCGCGGTCATCGCGATCACGGTGCCCACGCCGAGGCTCGCGAGGCCCTTCGCGCCCCGAGGGCCGCTGATGGCGACCGTGACCGCCAGCAGCGTGCCCGCGATCGCCAGGGCACCCCACAGGGGCCCCGCCACGAACATGGGGATCGTCGCGAGGCCCGCGAGCACCATCCGCCACGGCTTGCCGTACGCGATCGCGGCGCCGAGCCCGATGCCGAGCACGCCGCCGGCGAGCGGGGCGAGCGGGGAGATCGGGGTGAGCGCGGCGCCGAACAGGACCGAGCCGCCGACCATGCCGGCCGCGGCCTGATGAAACTGAGAATGTTCGCCGAAACGGATACTCATGAAGACTCGTAACGCGCCGCTGGTGCCCATCGATCTAAAGACGTAACTAATCGGGATCGTTCGCGATCGTTGGCGAAGAATTCACCCAAGGAACGTCACACCATCGTGTCGGGTCTGACCCAGGCGTCGAAGTCGTCGCCCGCGACCCCTGCCGCGATCGCCGCGTCGCGCAACGTCCCGCTGGTCGCGTACGCCGTTCGGGCGATGGCCGCGGCGGCGTCGTAGCGGCTTGTAGACGTTGAGTTCGAAGTTGCCGCTCGCGCCGGCGATCCCGACCGTGACGTCGTTGCCCATGACCTGCGCGCACACCATCGTCAGCGCCTCGCACTGCGTCGGGTTCACCTTGCCCGGCATGATCGAGCTGCCCGGCTCGTTCTCGGGGATCGTGATCTCGCCGATCCCCGCGCGCGGGCCGCTCGCGAGCCACCGCACGTCGTTCGCGAGCTTGGTGAGCGTGGTCGCGAGCACGCGCAACGCGCCGTGGCCGAACACCAGCGCCTCGTGTCCCGCGAGCATCGCGAACCGATTCGACGCACACGCGAACGGTCGCCCGGTCTCGCGCGCGAGCTCGGCCGCGACCCGCTCGCCGAACTCCGGATGCGTGTTGAGCCCGGTGCCGACCGCGGTGCCGCCGATCGCGAGCTCGTGCAACCCCGGCGTGGTGGCGTGGATCGCCGCGATCGCGCGATCGAGCTGCGCGACCCACCCGCTGATCTCCTGGCCGAGCGTGATCGGGGTGGCGTCCTGCAGGTGCGTGCGCCCGATCTTCACGACGGTCGCGAACGCGCCCGCCCTGGCGTCGAGCGTCGCGCGCAGGACCGCGAGCGCGGGTAGCAGCCGGGTCGCGAGCTCCCCCGTGATCGCAACGTGCATCGCCGTCGGGAACACGTCGTTCGAGCTCTGCCCGAGGTTGACGTGATCGTTGGGGTGCACCGGCGACTTGCCGCGCGGCGCGCCGAGCAGCTCGTTCGCGCGGTTCGCGATCACCTCGTTGACGTTCATGTTCGATTGCGTGCCGCTGCCGGTCTGCCACACGGCGAGCGGAAACTCGTCGGCGAACCGCCCCGCGAGGATCTCGTCGCTCGCGTTGACGATCGCGTTCGCGCGCGCGTCGTCGAGCAGCCCGAGCGCCGCGTTGACCAGGGCCGCGGCCCGCTTGGTGCGCACCAGCGCGGCGATCAGCTCCGGCGGCATCGGCTCGACGCCGATCGCGAAGTGCGTGCGCGCGCGCTCGGTCTGCGCGCCCCAGTACCGCTCGGCCTCGATCTCGACGGTGCCGAGGCTGTCCCGCTCGGTGCGCTTCATCCCGATCGTGTACCCCGAAAACGCCGAAGGCCCCATTCGCTGGGGCCCTCGGGAAGTCACGCGCGGCTCAGAACGTGACGCGGAAGCCGATCTGCACGTTGCGCGGCGCCTGGAGCGGGCTGCCGAGCAGCGTGTTGGTGACACCGGTGTTGTTGAAGTTCTTGTTCTTGATCACCGAGCGGTTCAGCTCGTAGCCCGAGTCGTCGATCGCCTTGACGTGGGCGAGGTCGGACTGCGTGCCGTTGACGACCGGGTTGGCCGGGTCGATCGTGTAGTTCTCGTCGACGTTGAGCTCCTCCTGCTGGTTGAACAGGTTGAAGAAGTTCACGAAGCCTTCGACCTTCGTGGTCTTGTTCACCTGGTAGCCGTACGAGAGGTGTACGTCGGTCTGCGACGTGAGCGGCGAGCGCTCGATCGCGCCGCGCGGCAGGAGGTACGACTCCGACTCACCGTAGATCGGGTGCGCGGCGAGCGCGTTGTGCGCGAGCCCGGACTGCGCCCGGAACGAGGCGCCGGCCGTGAGCGTGCCCGACTTCTTGAGGTCGAACATGTAGAAGCCGTCGATCTTGAGGTTGTGCGGACGGTCGAGCCCGAGCTTGCCGTAGCGATTCGCCATCAAGTCCGGAAGGTCGTACATCGACGTGATGTTCGCATCCAGCTGGCCGGTCTCCGTCGAGAACAGGCCCGGGTAGTTGCCCTTGCTCTGGCTGAACGTGTAGGAGGCGATGAGCAGCGAGTGCTTGGTCGGGTTCTGCGTCGCCTGCAGCTGGACGGCGTCGTAGTTGCGCACCGGCTTGTCGAAGTTCTTGATCCCGCGGAGCTGACCCGCGCGGCTCTTCTGCAGGTTCGCGAGCGCGAGCTGATCCTGATCGCAGCCGGCCGAGTCGTCCGCGAACGACATGCACCCCGCCGCGTCACGGGTCCGGACCGCGAGCGCGTCGAGCTTGGTTGCCTCGCCGTCGAAGTTCTCGCTCGGGTTCGTGATCACGTAGTTGTTGCCGCCATCCGGGGAGACGTCCTCGATGACCTGCGGCAGCGAGCGATGGATGTAATTGATTCCGAGCTTGAGGTCGTTACGGATCTCGAACTCGGCGCCGAAGATGAGCTCCTGCGTGAACTGGCCCTTGAGGCCCGGAGAGATGAACGCCGTGCCGTCGCCGAGAAGCCGAACCGAGCCGCGATCGGTGCAGCTGTCGAGCGCGGCGTTGAGGTTCGGCGTGCCGTGGTCGACCTTGCAGTTGGGGTCGTACCCCGGGTCGCCCATCGCGATGCGGCCGAGGTTGACGCGCGAGTCGTTGAACGTCTCACCGCCGAACGCGCGGACGTTGAGGTCCATCGGCACGTTCTCGTAGAACCGGCCCCAGTGGCCGAAGATCTTGGCCTTGCCCTCCGAGGTCGGATCGAAGATGAAGCCGAGGCGCGGCGC
>JAPLLF010000291.1 GCA_026387715.1 Pseudomonadota bacterium | reverse complement strand
CAACATCGCAACCTGCTGCTCCAGGTAGGCGATTCGCTCGTCGACAGCGCTCACCCATACGTTAGATCACGCCTCGATCAACCTGTCGATCCCCACCCCTCCAGGGAGAGATCCGGACTCCACCCGGTGAACGCGTACGTCACCGCTCCCTATGCCTGGCCGTCGTGCAGTGGACGTCAGGATCTGTGCCCCGAGTTGCCGCTCGCATGCCTCGGTGGCGCGCTCCAGTGCCCCACGGAGGGTCCCGCGTTCGACGAGGGCTGCGTCATCAACTGGGCGCAGGTTGCCAGTTGTGATGGAACGGCTACCAATCACGACTGCCGGGAAACGACGCGATCGTACAAGCTCTTCGACTGCACCTCGAACCAGGGGACTCAGGATACCTGCGCTGGCATCGCCGATCCCGAGCTGTGGTTCGGTGGCGGAACCGGCGCCCCTCCAGGCCCGGGACCCGCGGGGTCGGGTGGATCCTGTCAGATCCCACAGCAGCCCTACAAGCACTGTTCGGATGCATACCCGTGGATCATCTACAAGAACCAGGGCGCAGGCCACTTCGCCACGACCCCCAAGATCATCTACCAGCCCGTTCCTCTTGAGCCCGACAGCGGCGACTCGTCGATCCAGGGCACCTATGCGACGACGGATCAGGCGGCCGTCGATGTCGATGGTGACGGGATCCCGGATGTCGCCCGGATCGGGTACGACCCCGCGACCACCGGGTTCGAGTACTGGAGCGTGTTTGCCAATGATGGCACCGGCAAGCTGACCGGCAAGTCCGTCTCCGCACCGGGCAACGCCGCAGCCACGAGCTACCTCTGGCCGATGAACAGTCCGCTCCAGCAGGGTCAGCCGCTGGCGTGGACCTGGAACAAGGCCGACGTCACCCGGCCACCCGATGCAACGACGGGCATTCTCAAGAACGGAGTTTTCGGGCTCTCGACATGGCATCTCGACGATCTCAACGGCGATGGCCTGCTCGATCACTGGCGGGTCGAGAATCCGCTCAGCCTCAACGGATCCATCGACGCGATCTCGCCCTCGATCGTCTACGTGAACACGGGCAGTGGTATGCGGTCGTTTTCCCCGAACGTGCCGCCCGAGTTCGTGGTGTCGCGCGAGCACCAGCCGATGACGCTGTTTCGGACGCTCGATTTCACGGGGGACGGCTCTTCACAATGCAACGACCTGACGAAGTACGCGCACGGCTTCCCCCGCCGTGGGCGTCGCTGGGCGATGCAGCGTCTCCTCGACCTCGATGCGGACGGCATCGAGGACAGCATCGGCACATTCGAGGGATCCACCTGTAGTTCGGGGAATTGCAGCGTCTGGACAGGCGGACTCGAGAACCTCGAATGTGCTCGCTACAATATTCCAGGGTTTCCCGCACCCCAGTCTTCATTCAACGGTGGCGGCCAGTTCATGCCGTCGTGGCACTCCCTGTCTACCGGAAGCCTGGCCCCGGCACCACTGTTCGATGCGCTGCGCGATTACATGATCGCGCGCACGACGGGCTCTGGTTCTGCGGCGGAGCTCAACGATGTGCTTGGCACCGTGTATCCCACCGTGAACACCGGGTTCACGTGGGAGCACAAGGCCGGGATGATCGACCTCGACGGCGACGGGATCCCCGAGGCGGTGTCGTTCGAGGGCGGCACGAGCAACGGCACGCGCTATCGCGTGCCGATCAACGGCGCGCCACCCCGGCTGATGACGACGATCGACAACGGGCGAGGGCTCACCACGAGCGTGACCTACGCGTCGATGCACGACGCCGCGGTGATCTCCGACGCCTCGGTCGTGTGCGACGGCACCGAGCCCGAGTGCCATCGCAAGATGACGCCGCGCACGGGCTGGGTCGTGTCGTCGATCGCGTCGACCGACCGCTTCAACCTCGGCGGGGCCGCGCTGACCTCGACCACGAGCTACGAGTATCGCTATCCCCGCAACGTGCCCGACGAGACGGGCAAGTACGCGTTCCGCGGCTTCGACGAGGTCGTCACGACGTCGCCAAGCGGGGCGCGCTCGTTCGAGCGCTACAGCTACTCCGTCGATCCGACCGGCCGCCTCGTCAGCACCCTGGTCTCCCCAGCCCAGGGACAGATCGTGAATCCGACGATGCACACCATCGACGACACGGTGATCTCACCGTTCTCGATGACCAACTCGGGTTGGGCGACTCCAATCCGCAGCTACCTCCCGACGGTCATCGATCACCTCGTGTGCGCCAATGGCCAGACCGAGGCGCAATGCCGCGCCACGCCGGCTGGCCGGACGCGGACGGTCACCGCGTACGAGACACTGGCCGATTCGTCTACGCCCGCGATCCCCGTCGGTGTGCACGCCCTCACCACCCGCGTGCAGCTCGGCCTCGCTCAGGCCGACGGTGATCGCGTCTCCACCGACAAGGTCGTCGTTCGGTCGACAGCCAGCACGTATCGCGTGCGCCCGATCCTGGCGCAGCGCGACGTTCGGGTGTCGGGCACGCCGCAGATGTTCGCGAAGACCGACTACACCTGGGACGCGAACCTCAACACCCCGCTGACCGACGAGGTCTGGGTCGACGGCAACGCAAGCAACCGCGCGATCACGCGCCGGGAGTACGACAGCGTCGGCAACGTCATCAAGCGGTGGAAACCGAAGCAGAACGCGGCCGGCACGACCAATCTCTATTCCACCTACGACAGCCGGAAGCTGTTCGTGGCTACCGAGATTGACGAGAAGGCCATGCAGCGGGACATGACATTCCACTACGGGACCGGCGTGCGCCTGACGACCGCTGGACCGAACGTGCGCGGCTGCACGACGAACACGACGACGTGCCTGCTCGACGCCACGCATCCCATCAAGGAGCTGGAGGAGGTCAAGATCGACGCCCTCGGGCGGGCGATCGAGCGCTGGAAGACCGTCAGCGACGACAACTCGAGCAACCAGGGCTTCTACTACACGCACACCAAGCTCGGGACCACGACATACGTCGACGGTGCCGTGGGCTCGACGCCGACCTCGGTGGAGACGCAGGCGCTCGTGATCGCGGGCGACACGATCTGGACCCGCGACAAGACGGAGTTCGACGGCCACGGTCGCCAGATCCGCCACACGAGCTTCGTGCAGGGCGACGCGCCGGTCGACGCGATCACGACCTACCACTACCGGACGGACGGCACGCTGGCGGACGTCAACGCGCCGAGCCCTACGACGAACGACGCGAGCACGGTCCAGTTCACGTACACGTTCGATAGCCTGGGTCGGCCCACCGGAACCCGGCGGCACGACCAGACGGTGCTCGCGAGCCGCAGCGGCGTGGACCTGAGCTACGACGGGCTGTCGTCGACGACCACGGAGGTCGTCGGCGCGAGCGGCGGCACGCCGTCGACG
>JAPLLF010000080.1 GCA_026387715.1 Pseudomonadota bacterium | reverse complement strand
CGCGTTGTTGGTGAACAGCCGGCCGTTGTGCGCGCGGATCGCGCGCTCCGTCGGAGTCGCGCCGAGCGACAGGTCGAAGTCCTCGAGCGCGAAGCCCTCGTCGACGTCGCCCTTCGCGGACAGCCGCCCGAGCGCGTACTTGCCGACCGACGTCCGGATCTTGGGCGGCAGGAAGCGTCCGACGTCGATCGCCTTGGGGATCTCGATCACCGCGTTGGCGTTGTACGGGCGCTGGCCGAAGGTCGCAGACAGGTCGACCTCGCCGGGCTCCTTGCCGCCCTGGACGAGCGCCTTGGTCTTCTCGATGTAGCCCTGCTCGTTGACGAGATCGATCCCGCCGTGCACCTCGGCGAGCGTGAGGTGGATCGGGTCCTCGTCCCGCCGCAGCGGCACGTCGACGTCGACGTTCGTCAGGTCGATCGCGACGCGCGGCGACGCGACGAACGGTCCCGACAGCGTGACGGTGCCGTCGAGCTTGTCGCCGCCGATCATCTCGCGGATGCAGGTGTGGATCGTCGGGCCGAGGTTCTTGCCGTCGAGCTTGAGGTCCCACGTGCCGTCGTACGGGCGGTCCCAGTACTTCTCGAGCTGGCCGGTGAGGTGCAACTCCGCGCCGTCCTCGCCGCGGGGCGTGGAGTTCCCGAGCGTCGCGCACGGCACGGTGTGCGCGGAGAGATCGAGCTCGAGCGTGTTCGCGACGAAGTCGTGGCGCGACCACTCGGTCGGCAGCTGCGCGAGGCGGCTCACCTTGACGTCGACGAGCTGCAGCGTGTTCTTCGCGGTCCGATCCGGCGGCGGGTACGACGCGCCGCCGACGATCGCCGCCGGCATCCGGAACGAGCTGCGCGGGCCCTCGTCCATGATGCGGATCGTGCCGGTCTTCGCGGTGATCGCGAGCCGCACGTAGAACTTCGCGACCAGCGGATCGGTCGCGTCCATGTAGAGGTAGCTGTGATCGGCGCTCTGGTCGGCATCGGCGGCGCTGTCCGGCGTCGCGTCGACGTTCACCTTGGTGAGGTGCGCGGTGAACGCGTAGCCGTACTCGCCGGGGCGCTTGGTCGCAGAGTACGGCGACCAGTGCACCGTGAGATCGAGATCGTGCACGTGGATATCGCGCAGGTCGAACACCGGCGGTGGCTTGTCCGCGTAGATGCCGGCGCGGAAGCCGGCCTTCATGCGCGGATAGAACGCGCTGATGATGCTGACGATCGAGCGGTCGTAGGCGTGGAGCGGGTAGGGCTCGAGCGTCTGCTCGAGCAGGGCGTGCCCGTCCCAGACGTGGATGTGGCGGAACACGAAGTTGTGGTTGCCGCCGATGATCGCGTGGATGTCGATCTCGGCGGTGATCCGGGTCGTGTGGATGAGGAGCTTCCTCGGCGTGCGCTTGGAGGCCGGATCCAGGTCGGGCTTGTCGTCCGGCGTGCAGTCCGTGTTCGGATCGGTCGTCCGGAGGGTCTCGCTCGTGCGCCCGCTGGTCGAGAGTGCGCAGTCATCCCACACGTAGACATCACGGATGGTGATCGGCACCCAGCCGCCGGTGACGACCTTCTTGAGCGACGCGCTCTCCCATTCGATCGAACGAATGGAAATTCGCCCGCGCATCCGCTTGTTGAGGAGAGACGCGATGTTGTCCGCGAGATCTTCCCCCTCGAACTTCACGCGCAGGATCGCGAACGCCGTGCCCGACAGCACGATCAACAGCACGAGCATGAGCGTGACTACACGCACCCACTTGCGACGCCGTTTCGACGGAGGCAGCGTCGCTGCCGATCGAGGCGGAGTGGTCACGCGATCACGAACCTACCAGCGCATTTCGTCGTGGTCTTGTCGCGCTTCGGCCTTTATACTGAGACTCACGACGACGCCACTTTCATCGGTCTCATCGATCTCAAGTCCTGAGAGGAAACTACGCTGATGTCCGCGACCTCCGATGATCTTCCCGATCCGACCGACCTGGTCTCGCTCCGACGTGAGGCCCTGTTGCCGAACGAACGCAGTCGTGGCCTCGGCACCGTCGCCGTCGTCTGCACGATGGCGGGCGTCGCCTCTGGGCTCGCGCTCGCCACGACCTTGATGGCGATGCAGGTCGCCGACACGATGTCGACGCGCTCCTCCTGTCCCTACCAGGTCGAGGTCGCGACGGTCTCGGCCCCGGTCGAGCAGCATGGCTTCCTCGGCATCCGCTACGTGTTCCGCGATGGCTCGGCGCGCATCGACAGCGTGATCCCGGGATCGCCGGCCGAGGCGATCCAGCTTCACCCGGGCGACAAGGTGCTGGCGTTCGACGGCTCGCGGATCATGTCGACGAACGACCTGCAGCAACGCGTCTACCACGCGCGGCCGAACACCAACCCTTCGCTCGTCGTCGAGCGTGCGGATGGCTCGACCACGACGTACTTCCCGACGCTCGCCGCCTGGCCCGTCACCTACTAGTTGCAGTAGTCGGTGGCGCTCTGGGCGCCGTTGCGGACCCGGATGCAGGTTGACACGGTCTGGTCTTCTCGCTGAAACGAGACGACCACCTGATCGCCGAGTGTCACCGCGATGGGCGCGGTGGGGCCGACGCTGCCGTCGTCGTGCGCGTGCTCGATGATGCCCATGCCGGTCTCGCGGTTGTAGACGAAGGCCAACGCGTCGACGTAGTAGTCTCGTGCCGGGTACGTGAACCGCGCGGTGTTCGACGTCGTGTCGATGTCGAACGCCATCAGCGACGGATCCGGTGGGGGGATCGGGATCGACGGCGTGACGCAGCCTGCGAGGAGCGTGAACGCAAGAACGGCGATGCGCATGACCATGAGTGCATGCAGCATCGCCGATCCGTCAGGCGTTTATCGAGGTTCTGGCTTACGGCGTGCGCTTGACGGCGGTCGGGAACATGATCGAGAGGCCCGCGCCGAAGAAGATGTGATGGATGAAGCGGTTGTCGTCGCCGAGCGTCGGGCTGTTGCCGACGAAGCCGTCCGCGTTGTAGTCCGCGCCCGACGGGTTGTCCGAGAACGCGTAGTCACGGAACGTGAGGTCGAGCGCGATGAAGTCGTTCAAGAACACGTGGATGCCACCGCCGAGATAGAGACCGGCGCGCCCACCGCTGTTGAGCGGGGCGTCGTCTTTCGGCTGTGGGGTGTGGGTAGGATTTTCCGGATCCCCCTCGGACGTGTCCGTGCAGACGGTACAGTCCGAATTGAGCTGGGCGAACGAGACGCCGGCCTGGAAGTAGAAGTCGAACGCCACGTAGGCCTGCGAGAACGCCGAGAGCTTGCCGTACCACGGGGTCAGGCTCACGTACGCGGCGCCGTGGATCGGCATCGTGTTGAGGCGTTGGAGGAACTGATCCTGCGTCGGCTCGGGGTTCGTCGGGCCGGTGTCGGCCATCAGCAGCGTGTTGGAGATCTTGTCGACGAGTCCGGTGTTGAGCGCGGTCGAGGCCACGCCGACGACGCCGAACGACAGCATGTCGGAGAGGTGGTACTCCATCTTGAGCCCACCGCCGACGACGTGCCGGAAGTCGGCGTTGATCGTCGACTCGAACAGCGGCGCGAGTTCGAAGCGATTCTTGACGAGGAGACGGCGGTGCCGCACCGCGACGTCCTTCGCCAGCGTGTTGGTACGACGACCTTCGGCGCTCGCGTCAGGAGCAGAGCCGAGGGCGATGAGGCCAGCGAAGGCGACGAGCGAAAGCTTCATGGTGTTCATGATGGGAGTTCCTTCGGGCCTTAGCGGAAGGTCGTGTATTCGAAGGAGGTCGGGAGCCAGAAGCTCAGGCTCAGCTGGAACATGACGTTGTTGATCAGCGCACCGTCGGCGTTGGCCTTGGCGTCTTCGGCCGACGCGTTCATGCCGACCGCGCGGTTGGGCGGCTCGAAGTGGTCGTAGAAGATGTAGTCGCGGATGCCGACGTTGACCGTGAGCCACTTGCTCAGGAAGAACCGCATCGTCGCGCCGACGTTCGGCATGATGAGGAGGTTGGTGAAGCCCGGGAACTTGGTGTCGCGCGGGATCACTTCCGACTGACCGGCGCCGATGCCGGCGGTGAACGCGACTTCCCAGGCGACGAGCTTGCGGTCGAGGACGGCGAACTTGCCGTACACCGGGACGTAGTGGAAATCGAGCGCCGCGCTCCAGTTGTACTTGTTCACGGTCGGCAGGCGGCGGGCCTGCCGAGCGACGAGATCGAACGGCTCGCCGAAGGTGTCGATGTAGTAGTGACCCTCGACGCCGATCGCGAGGACGTCGGTGAGGTAGTAGGCGAGCTCACCACCGAGCGTGATGTGCTTGACCATGTTGTCGTTCATGGTCGTGCCGAACATCGGGGTCAGCTCGGTGCGCCGGACCTTGAGGAACGGCTTGCGGACGACGACGAGGATGTCCTTCCAGGACAGCGGGGTCTTCTTGACGGGCTCCGCCTTGACGGCGGCGTCCTTGGCATCGGCGGCGGCGAGGTCGGCGCCGAGATCACCCGAGGGCTGCGGCTTGTCCGGATCCCCCATCTCGATCTCACCCGCGTCACCCGCAGCAGGCGCCTTGGCGCCGGGCTTGGTGCCCTCGATCTCGCCGGAGTCGCCGCCTTTGGGCGGTGGCGTCGGGGGCTTGGCGCCGCCCTTCTTCGGTTGCGCGATGGCAGCGCTGCCCACGACGGCAAGCGCTACGAAGAGGACGGGAAGACGACGGAGGGCCCGCATGCGTAGAGGCTTCATAACACGTGCCTTTTTATGGTCTCAAGCAAACGGGTAGGGATTGGGGGGTGATTTCAGGCGACACCCCTTCATCCGACCGGTTGCGGATCAGGTCGATCTGTCTGGGGATTCCTCGGCTCTGGAGTCGAACCGGAATCAGGCGGGCGCGTCGACCGCATCGGCGTCTGCGTAGAGCGCATCGACGAACGCGTCGGCATCGAACGGTCGGAGGTCGCCGATCTTCTCGCCGATGCCGACGAACCGCACCGGCACCTTCATCGCATCACAGATGCCGAGCACCACGCCGCCCTTGGCCGAGCCATCGAGCTTGGTCAGGACGATCCCGGTGATCTCCATGTCGGCCTTGAACGTCTTGGCCTGGGCGATCGCGTTCTGGCCGGTCGTCGCGTCGAGCACCATCCACGTCTCGTGGGGCGTGCCGGGCATCGCCTTCTCGCACACGCGCCGGATCTTCTTGAGCTCGTCCATCAGGCCGGCGTTGGAGTGCAACCGACCGGCGGTGTCGCAGATCACGATGTCGAACTGCTCGTCGACGCCGCGCTTGATCGCCTCGAAGATCACCGACGAGGGATCCCCGTTTTGCTTGCCCTTGACGACCGGCACCTTGGCCCGATCGCCCCACTCGGCGAGCTGCTCGGTCGCCGCGGCCCGGAACGTGTCGCCGGCGGCGAGGATGACCTTCTTGCCCTCGAGCGCGTACTTGTTGGCGAGCTTGCCGATCGTCGTGGTCTTGCCGACTCCGTTGACGCCCAGGACGAGCAGCACGAACGGCTTCTTGCCGCCCGGGGCGACGAGCTCGAGCGGCGCCGCGTCGACATCGAGGATCTCGCGGCTCGCCTTGCGGATGCGCGACCAGATCTTCTTGGGGTCCTCGAGATCCTGCTTCGACATGCCGCTCTTGACCGACTGGAAGATCCGGTCCGCGGCGCGGGGGCCGATGTCGGCGGTGAGCAGGACCTCCTCGAGCTCGTCGAGGGTCTTGGCGTCGAACTTCTTCTTGCCGAAGATCTTCCCGAGCTTGGCGACGAACCCGCCGCGCGTCTTCGACAGGCCGGCCTTGTAGGCCGCGGCGGCCTCGCGATCGACGACCGGCGCCTCGACGTCTTCCTCGTCTTCGGCGTCCTTCTGGGCGCGGGCTGGCAGGTCCGGTTGGCCGGGGCGCGGTCGCTTGCGCTCGCGCCGCTTCGGCCCTTCATCCTCCTCGGCGACGCCGAGCCGCTGCTTGGCCGTCAGCGCGCGCTCGCGGCTCTTGATCGACGCGCGACGGATGACGACGAGGACGAAGACGATCGCGACCACCGCGATTCCGAGCTTGATCAGCTCCGACGGTTCCATCGCCGCTCTTATACCCGTGGTTCTGGCTTTGCGGAGGGACCGCGCTCCTGGATCGCGCGTTCGACCCGCTCAAACGCTCCGGGCAAAATCGTCTCGGCGGCCAGGCGAGGGGAGAAGTAGACCTCCTCCACGAAGTCGGTCAGGTCGGCGAGCGCGGGGGTCGGCCGGCGCGCGCGGACGTGGTCGACGATCTGCCGCGGCGTCCACACGCCCCACAACCGGCCTTCCGGAAGGACCGGCTCGGCGGCGCGTCGGTAGAGCTGGAACACCCGCTCGCGGACCGGCACCAGGTCGATACGCACGCCGCGCAGCTCGCCGCGGTGCGGGATCGTGACGACGAACTTCTCGGTGACGTGGCCCGGCGCCGCGACCTCGGCCATCCACTCGCCGGTGGGTAGCTTCTCGACGACGAACTGGCCGTCCGGCCCGGTGCGGACCTCGCGCTCGTCGACGATCCGCGGGGTCGAGTCGGGGCCCGAGTGGGTCGGATGGGTGGTCGGGCCGAGCAGCATGCGCACGACCGCCTCGGGCACGGGCCGGCCGCGCACGGTGTCGCGCACGGTGCCCGAGAACCCGTCGTCGTTCGCGCGCCGCAGGGTCGACATCACGCCGGGCTTGTTGAGCACGAGCCCGCCGGCGACGACGACGGCGTCCGGGTCGACGATCGGCTCGTCGGCCTCCGACGGGGGTGGCTTCTTGCGGAAGCGCGTCCACGGCTTGGTGCGCGCGAGGAAGAAGCCGCCGGCGGCCAGGCCGGTCGCGACGAACGCCGCGATCGTGTACGCGACCGGCACCGGCTCCGGCTGCGCGATCGTGATGACCGCGGGATCCGAGCGCGAGGCCTTGATGAAGCTCTTGCCCGGATCGGTCTGGACCTGCAGCCCGAACGCGCCGTACTTGCCGTCGCCGACGATCTTGCCCTCGATCGAGAAGCGGTAGCTGCCGTCGTCGCCGGTCGCGCCCTGGGCGAGGCGGCGATCGCCCGACGCGAGCGTGACGGCCGCGCGCGGGATCGGGTTGCCATCCTCGTCGGTGACCTTGCCCGCCAGGTCGAGATCGTCCTCGAACGCGAGCGCGAGGGTCGACGGGACCATCGTGGTCTTGCTGGTGGCGGTGAGCTCGATCGTCGCCTCGGCGGTCGCGGGCTGGCGGACGTCGTCGCCGGCGAACGTCGCGCGCACCCGGCGGGTCCCCGCGCCACCCGCGGCCTTGCGGGTGACGACGTAGGGCGTGCCGGCGTCGAGCTTGGTGAGGGGCGCGAGCTCCTTGTCGGACACCTGGCCGAAGGCGAGCGCGAGCGGGAGCTTCGTCGTCGTGCCGTCGACCTTCGCGGTCACCGACAGCTTCACGCCCCCCGGCGCGTCCTCGACCGCGATCGCCAGCACGACCTGCGCGCGCGCGGGGTCGGTCGTCACGGTCAGCTCGCTGCCGTCGATCAGGTTGGTGCCGCGGAACATGAACAGGATGGTCTGCTCGCCGGGGCCGGGGATCGGGATGATCGTATGGAACTTGCCGTCACCGTCGGTGACCGCGCTCCCGGCCGTGTCGGCGATCCGGATCTGCACCATCATGTTGGCGAGGCCATCGCCGCCGAGCTTGTCGGTCAGCTGTCCCGACACCTCGGCGAGGCCTTCTTCGACCAGCCGCGCCTTGTCGAACTGCACCTGCGACTGCGCCTTGATCTCGACCGTCGGCGCCGCGCGGACGGGGAGACTGAGGCCGATCGCCAGCAGCAGGACGACGTACCGCACGCGCTCGGTGATAGCACGGAGACCGCGCGGGCCTGGGTGATTAGCAGCGCTCGATCAGCGTCGCCACGCCCAGGCCGGCGGCGCCGCTGACCGCGGCGATCGCGTACCGCTCGTGGCGACGCTCGAGCTCCTCGACGGCGTTGATCAGGAGGATCGCGCCGGTCGCGCCGAACGCGTGGCCGAGCGCGATCGTGCCGCCGTTCGGGTTGAGCCGCTCGTGATCGAGCTCGAGGTCCCGCATCAGGCGCACGCACAGCGCGGCGAACGCCTCGGCGAACTCGAACACCGCGATGTCGGCGGCGCGGAGGTTCGCCTTCGCGAGCACGCGCTCGATGGCGAGCTGGCCCGCGGTGAGCATCGTGACCGGATCGCCGCCCACCGTGGCGGTGGCGACGATGCGCGCCCGCGGCCGACGATCGGTGCGCGTCGCCGCGCGCGCGTCGCCGATCGCCAGCAGCGCGGCCGCGTCGGCGAGCGCGGGTGAGGTCGCGCGGGTGTGGAGGTGCTGGATCGCCCCCGCGGCCGGGTGGCGGGCGAGCGCGATCGCGTCCTGCCCGCTCGCGCCGAGCGCGGCGAACGCGGGCGCCATCGCGGCGAGCTCCGCCCGCGAGGGCGCGTAGCCGGCGAGCTCGTCGTGATCGAGCGATCCGGTCCGCACGATCGAGGGCGAGCGCGGCGCGCGATTCGCCTTGGCGCGGGTCGCGAACGCGTAGGCCTCGAGCGCGTCGCGATCGAGGCGCTCGAGCGTCGCCACGAGATCGGCGGCGATGCCCATGTGGATCGTGCCGGCGACGGTCATGACGGCCGGATCGGTGAACAGCGCGCCGCGGTCTGCGAACGTCGGCACCCGCGACACCGACTCGACGCCGCCGGCGATCACCAGCGACGCATCACCGGCGCGCACGCGCGCCGCCGCGAGGTTGGCGGCGTCG
>JAPLLF010000843.1 GCA_026387715.1 Pseudomonadota bacterium | reverse complement strand
CGAGGTCGGCGCGATCGACGCCCTTGGTGCGACCGGCGACCTCCGCGAGCGGCGTCTCGACGACGACGTTGCGGGCGATGCCGATCACGACCCCCGTGACGCCGCGCGCCAGGGCCGCGACGGCCGCCGCGCCGGTGCGGCTCGCCAGCATGCGATCGAAGCTCGCCGGCGCCGCGCCGCGCTGGACGTGCCCGAGCTTGACCACGCGCGCGTCGAAGCCGATGCGGTCGCGGACGAGCTCGGCGGCGAGGCCATCCGCGCCGCCCGGCGCGCCCTCGGCGACCACGACGATCGCGTGGGCCTTGCCGCGCTGATAGCCGTCGCGGATGACCCGCGCGATGTCGTCGTGCGAGACCGCCACCTCCGGCAGGACGATCGCCTCCGCCCCGCCCGCGATCCCCGCCGTCAGCGCGAGATATCCGCACGCGCGCCCCATCACCTCGACGAGGAACGCGCGATGGTGCGACGACGCGGTGACCTTCAGGCGATCGATCGCCTCGACCGCCACGTCGACCGCGCTGGTGGTGCCGATCGTCACGTCGCAGCCGAGCAGATCGTTGTCGATCGTCGACGCCACGCCCACGACCGCCAGCCCGCGCCCCGCCAGCGCCGCGGCTCCGCTCTGCGAGCCGTTGCCGCCGATCACGACGAGCGCGTCGATGCCCAGGCGGCGCACCACGTCGACCGCGGCGAGCTGCCCGGCCTCGGTCGCGAGCTGGGGACACCGCGAGCTCCCGAGGATCGTGCCGCCCCGCTGGAGGATGCCCCCCACCGCCCGATCGTCGAGCGAGGTGACCGTGCCGGCGAGCAGGCCGGCGTAGCCGTTCGCGACCCCGAGCACCGTCCAGCCGCGATCGAGCGCCGCCCGCGTCACGGCGCGGATCGCCGCGTTCATGCCGGGCGCGTCCCCGCCGCTGGTGAGGACGGCGAGGCGCTTCGGCGTCCCTGACGTACTCATCCGGCGTCGCGCGCGAGGACCGCGAGGAGGTCCGTGGTGGTCACGATCCCGAGCAGGGTGTCGTTCTCGACGATCGGCAGGCACCCGATCGTCCGGCCCTGGACGAGCCTGGCCGCCTGCGCGGGCGTCATGTTCGGCGTGGCGGTGATCGCGGGCTCGGACATCACGTCCTCGACCAGCCACTTGTCGTCGAACAGCGCCGAGTGCGCGCGGCTGACGTCGCGCTCGGAGATCACCCCGACCACGTGATCGTCCTTGACGACGACGAGGTGCCGGACGTGGTGGGCACGCATCTGGTCGCGCGCCGCGCCGAGCTCGGACTTCGGCGAGATCGAAAAGGCCGGGGTCGACATGATCTGTTGAAGGCGCATGGCGCTCCTCGATATTGCATCGACCGCGCCATCGAAACGATATGCTCGCGCGCGTCATGTTGCCCCCCCGATGCGCGTGCGATGGCGACGCCCACACCCCGCGGCTGGTCGTCCTGACGGGCGGTCCCGGGGCGGGCAAGACCGCGGCGCTCGAGGTCGCGCGGCGCGAGCTGTGCGGCCACGTGCAGGTCATCCCCGAGGCCGCGAGCCTCCTGTGGCGGGGTGGCTTTCCGCGCCTCCCCGGAGTCATCGCGCGGCGCGCGGCCCAGCGCGCGATCGTCCACGTGCAGATCGAGCTGCAGGCGATCGCGGTCGTCGATCAGCCCGCCCTCGTGCTGTGCGACCGCGGCACGCTCGATGGCCTCGCCTACTGGCCCGGCAACAGCGACGACTACTACACCGACCTGGGCACGACGCGTGCGGCCGAGCTCGGTCGTTACGCGACGGTGATTCACCTACGACCGCCCAACGAGGAACACGGCTATCGGTCCGACGCCTGGCGCCCCGAGTCCG